>JAHDCN010000589.1 GCA_020629815.1 Verrucomicrobiota bacterium | reverse complement strand
CGTTGTCACAATCACAAATTCGACCCGATCTCGATTCAGGATTACTACGCGATGACTGGTGTTTTTCAGGATGTGGAATTCGGCAGTCGCTATCCGGAGTTTGCCGAAGATCATCCTCGGAAAAAAGCCGCTGAGGCTGTCTGGCCAGACATCGTGAAGAACCGACGGAAGCTGCGCGATAAAGGACTCGCGTGGGAGGAGAACTGGGGTGGCTTTGTCGAAGTGCATTGGCCGGTTCAGGAAGAAGTGAGCGCAGTTCGTTTCGATTTTCACTGGGGCAATGTCGGTGTGGATGAGCTGGAGATTTTCGGCGGTCCCGGCGAGAACGAGAATTTTGCCCGAGCCAATAAAGGCACCATAGCTACGGCTCCGATGGAGATGCAACAGGAAGGCAATCGGCATCCAATCGAGCACATCAACGACGGTAAATACGGCACAATGGCCTGGCGGGTAAAAACACCGAAAGATTCGAAGAAAAAGCCGTGGGTAGAACTCGCTTTTTCGGAACCAAGATCAATCGGCCGACTGCGTATCAGCGGCAATCGCGAGTATTACACTGAGACCGATTACATCGACAAAATTCCGAAGGGATTCAGCACACCTTTCACTCTTTCGGTCAAAGGCGCCGACGGCAAATGGAAGCCGGTAGTGAACCTCAACAACGTCCGCGAAAAAACCAAGACCAACAAGGAAATGGGCGCAGCAGTCGCCAATCTAAACAAACTGGTCTACGACCTCGGCGAAAACGGCCCGCGCCCCAGCTTCATTGGTAACTTTATCGAACCGGCCGTGACCAAGGTTTTCCATCGTGGCAGTCCAGAGAATCCTCGCGACGAGGTGATGCCCGCCGCTCTTTCGCTTTTGGAGGGAGATCTTGGGCTTGATTCAAAATCCGCGGGACCTGAACGACGCAAGCAATTCGCCGAATGGATGGTGAAAGATGATAATCCCCTCACCTCCCGCGTGATGGCCAATCGCTTGTGGCATCATATTTTCGGGTCCGGACTGGTGCCGACTCCGAGTGATTTCGGCCGGGCCGGTGCAGAGGCGACTCATCCGGAATTGCTTGATTGGTTGGCGGCTGAGTTTATCGACCCTACCCAAACCGAAGCTGGCCCCTGGTCGATGAAGGCGATGATTCGTCTAATCGTAACCAGCGAAGCTTTTCAACGCTCCAGTTTGCCGAATGAGAAGAGTTTGGCTGCCGATGCGGGCTCGATGTTACTCTGGCGCTTCCCGCCGAAGCGAGTTTCTGCTGAAGTGATCCGTGACAGCATTTTGCAGGCCTCCGGCAAACTCAGCCCCGAAGTCGGAGGGCGCAGCTACCGGATTCACAACGTGAAAAAGACCTACGCTCAGTGGGAGGTGGTCGACAATCACGGCGAAGAAACCTGGCGACGCATGATCTACCA
>JAHDCN010000109.1:5858-8756 GCA_020629815.1 Verrucomicrobiota bacterium | reverse complement strand
CCGGCAAGCGTTGCCTCGGCGAGAATCTCTTCGGGACCGACAAGTAACGACCAGTCGGGGCGGATCTTCTCTGCAAGCCGCAGCATTTTGCGAAAATAGATCAGGTCACCAGAGCTGTCTTTGAGGCCAATAATATTTTCCTGATCGAGAGCCCAGTGAATCACCTCGGATGAAAAGATGGTTTTTGTGAGCGATGGCATATTGTAGAGCATCAATGGCAGGGGAAGATTCTGTAGAAGCAATTCGATGTAGTCGCGCAACTCCGGTTGACCGGCTGGAAAATAGTAGGGAGCCGATGATACGACTGCAGCAACGCCGGAGTCGGCGATGCTTCGGGAGAAGTTCAAGGATTCTTCAAGTGAAGTATCGGTAATGCCAACCACGACGGGGATTCGACCTCCTACAAACTCAGTCGTGCGCTCCACCAGTTCACGGCGTAGGGCATAGCTCAGGCTGGGGCCTTCGCCAGTGGTGCCGAGAACAAACAGCCCGGACACGCCGCCAGCGATCAGGTGTTCGACCAGACGTTCGAGACCATCGATATCAAGCTGATTTGGCCCGGAGAGTGGAGTGATGAGAGGGGGAATAATCCCGGAGAGCCTGCTCATGTTCGTTTCGGCGAAAATTTCGATACCAGCAGGCCGATACCAAAAATGGTCAGGGTTCCGATTACGATCGTCAGATTCGAATGGAGAGCAGGCTTCAGAGAGTCAGGCACCCATCCTGAGGTAAGCCAGAATATGATGAGAACACCCACTACAACTCCGATGATTGCGGCTGCGTTTCCGGCCCGGGGAATGATTCTACCCAGCAGAAATAATCCCAGCATGCCTCCGGCAAAAATCCCCGATAACTGCCACCAGATATCGAGAATGTTTTTGCCACTACCGAGTAGGAGCAAGGCCATGCTCGTGCCAAGAACTCCCCAAACAATTGTGGAGATACGCAGCACTTTCATCGCCTCGGATTCGCCCGGTTCCTGTCCTCGACGAATCAACCGGGTCCAGAGATCGCGAAGCGTGATGGTCGCTGAGCTGTTCAGACTGGTATCAATGGTGCTCATGGCAGCGGCGGCGAGAGCGGCAAGAATCAGTCCGCCGATTCCCGGTGGCAGATGGTTGGCCATGAAGTGAGGCAATACGGAGTCTTCGAATTTTCGGTCACCTGCCATGGCCTGAATCGCTTCAATTTCACCGGCTGCAGTTTGGTAGTAACTGAAAAGTAGAGAGCCAATCAGGAAGAACAAAAGTGACACCGGAACGTAGAGAATCGCACCCGTCCAAAGGGAGCGTTTTGCCGCCTTCTCAGAAGACGCCGTGTGGTATCGCTGAATGTAGTTTTGGTCGATACCGAAATTTGTCAGATTGATAAAGATACCAAACAGCAGCACGACCCAAATAGTCGACTCGTTCCAACTCGTCAGCGATCCGCTGCCAAGCGAAAACTTGTTCGCTTCCAATGCAGTCGACCATGCTGCGCCGGCACCTTCGGGATGCTGAAACAGAAGTAAACAAACCACCAGTATCGCCCCTGCAGTGAGAACGATACTTTGAATCGCATCGGTCCAGATGACGGCTTCGATTCCTCCGACGAGTGTGTAGGCGGTGATCACGATGCCGGCGATCAGGATAATCGTAACCAGACTCCATCCGGTGACTTGTTGAAGTCCAATCGCGACTCCGAGCATAATAGTTGCTGACCGCGCGATCTGAGTGAGCAGGTAGCAGACAACTGCATAGATTCTTGCCCAGAGGCCGAAGCGGCGTTCCAGATGCTCGTAGGCGGAGACTTCACCGCTGCGACGATAGAATCCAACGAAGAACCGGGCAGCAATAAAAACAGCGATGGGAATCGAAAGGGAAAAAACAAAGGCGTTCCAATTTCCCGCGTAGGCTTTTCCCGGGACGCCGATGAAGGTGTTGGAAGAAAGGTAGGTGCCAAATAGACTGAGGCCGATCACCCAACCGGGTAGGCGACCACCAGCTTTCATGAAACCGTTGGAGTCTCGACTGCGCCGGGCCAGCCAGAATCCAATGGCAACAACGATGGCGAGATAGAGTCCGAAGACGATGGTGTCTGCTGGTTTCATGGGTCAAAAGAGGATAGAGGCGAGGACTCCAATTGTTCGGGATTTAGAACCAAATGGCGAACTTTTTCCCGATTCCAGGTGTAGGTGATGTGAACCCGGCCATCTTTCGTTTGAATCATCGCGGGGTAGGAAAATTCTCCTTTGTCTGCTTTCTCCAAAACAGCCGCCGCCTTCCAGTTGTCACCGTCTTCGCTAATCGCCAGATGAATGATATTTCGTTTGCCCCAGCCATTCTCGCGATTGCCATCGATATGGTTATAAACCAACAAATGACGACCATCCTGAAGAGTCAGAGCTTCGACCCCTGAGTTATTGTTGGGAAGGTCGGTCAGCTTCAGCTCTGACCATGTCTTGCCGCCATCTTTTGAGAGGCTCTGAGCGATCTTTTCATGCTTGGATCGGAGTAATGCCTGCAGCGTGCCATCTTTCCGAACCAACAGGGTTGGTTGTATGACTTGATAGGGTTGGGTCTCTGACTCAACCCTGTTGAATCGTGTGCCGCTGAGATCAGGAGTGAGCCCGGTGACTCGCTCGAAGTGAAATCTCCAGTCGTGATCGATCTCGGTTGAGCTTGGAAAAAGGATGGTACCGTCAGGAAGATCGTAGGCTTTTCCACGAACCGGACCATCAATTCCCTGAGGCAGTCGTCGGCGGTCTCGAAATGAACGTCCGCGGTCGTAGCTGACCATCATTTCCCCCCACCAGCCACGAGGATCAGGACCGGCTTTGAAAAAGAGATACAAGGTCGAGTCGTCATTACTCGGCTGATACAGAACCGGGTTCCAGGTCGGGAAACGAAGATCGTCGTG
>JAHDCN010000109.1:0-5758 GCA_020629815.1 Verrucomicrobiota bacterium | reverse complement strand
AACTGGATGCAGTCTTCGTGAGCGATATGATAGATCCTGCCATTTTCGGAACCCACGATCAGGTCCGGTGTGCCGTTTCCGTCAAAGTCGGCAACCGTCGGACTGCTGGTATGACCGGAAACATTGCGGTCGGTCAGGTTGCCAACGCGTTTCAAAACGATCCGGCCTTCGCGCTCTTCGCAGTTGCGATACCAAGTGGCGTTTTCTGAATTCACCAGAATATCAGTTCGGCCATCCTGATCCCAGTCGACCACTGCCAGCTTGAAGCGACCACTGCGTCCGGCGGTCCGGTTTGCCAGTCGAATGGGTTGGTTGTCTTCGTCGATGAAAATCCGCGTCTCTTCGCGCTTCCGACTCTGACAGGTCAGGTAACCTTCCTGATCGAGAATGACGAGGTCGAGTTTTCCATCCTCATCGAAATCGGTCGCGAGTGGGCTGGTCCGCCACTGGGTTTGAAGGTTTTCCGCCATCGTCTGCCACCAGTAGAAATCAGGTGCGGATTCACGAGTCCAGAATGGTAGCGGTTGTTCGGTAAGGGCGTTGTCTTTCGTCCGGCGGAGCAGCTGTAGTTTCGGCCAAATGCCATTGACGATCAGATCATCTCGACCGTCGGAATCCCAGTCAGCCACCGACAGAGTCGTGTATCCCCACTTGGCTTCCGCCGGTCCCTGAATTGAACCATTCGGGCCTGCCAGCTGACGATAGACTTTGCCGTCGGCCTTGAGTAATTCCGGAGCGCTCCATTTTTTGCCGTTGCCATCGAGGTTGGAAAAGACGGCAATGTTTCCAGCCGTGTTGCCACAGACGAGGTCCTGATCGCCGTCACCATCCCAGTCATGAGCAAAGGGCGTGACCAGTGCACCGAATTTCAGTGTGTCGGCTTCCTGCTGGAAATAAACCGGCTGATGAAAAACGGGAGTGCCTACGCCTTTCGGGGAAACGTTCTCGACAAAGGCAACCCGGCCGTCTTCGTCACCGACGATCAAATCCTGATCACCATCTGCATCCCAGTCGATCGCGGTCGGAGTGATCATCTGCAGATGCATGACCAGCGGTTGGCCATCGCTGCCGATCAATTTGATGCCGCTGGCATATGCGGGTTTCTCCCGACTGCCGATATTTTCGAAATAGGTGAAGCCATCGAGAAATTCGCCGCAGAGTAGATCAAGATCACCATCCCCGTCGAAATCGCGCAGATTCGGCGAAGGCCAGCCATAGACATCGATAGGAGATCCGTTGGCCTGAATCTTCACCGGTGCTTTCCATTTGCCATCTTCTTTCTCGACCAGGTAGACCCAGCCGTGAAGCGGACCGTTTCGCCAAATGCCATTCGCATCGTAGGCATGATCCCATTCGTAGTCGCGCCAGTCGCCGACCCCGACAATCAGGTCCTGATCACCGTCGCCTTCCCAGTCACCATAGCGAAACATCCGGGCGCGGGTTTTGCCGTGGCTGTGAACATGAATCGTCGGATAGATTTGTTTCTTCGTTTCGAAATCGCCGTCGAGAAAGTTGGGCAACTCCCACTTTTCGAGCAGCAACTTGGGCTTCCCTTCGATATAGCTGATTTGGGCGTTTCGCTTTGTTGGGCCAAGTCGAACGCCGGGCTTAAAAATAGGCAGCTTCTCACCGGGTTCTGTTCCCGGGTTTTCGAAAAAGTAAAAGCCATTACTGGGTTTGTCGTCGCAGGAAACCAGCAGATCGAGGTCGCCATCGCCGTCGTAATCGACTGGCAGTGGCCAGGCCCAGAGTCCAACACCGAGGTCGACGTGAAGTCCGGGGTTGTTATAGCGCAGCGGCTGCAGTTTCCAATCGCCTTCCGGCTCTGCGGTCACAGAACCGGCGCTGAATCCAAGGCACAGCAGGATTGAATGGAAGAAGTGTTTCATGATTGTTTCAAAAGACTGAGGGTGATTTGTCGACTGTTGCGAATGTGCGTAAGCATGGCGAGGCGAACTTCGTCCGGAGTGCGGTTGCGTAGTGCTTGATAAATCGCTTCGTGATCCTCAATGGTGAGGTCAGTGATTTCGGCAGAATAGTCGTGCCGCTCACTGCCGATGATCGCGGTGAGTAGATGAAAATCACTGACCGCCTTGAGCATTCTTTCATTAGCAGCCGCTTCCAAAATGGTGAGGTGAAATTGCAGATCGGCGTTGTCGAAATCCTGAGCTGCCTTTTTTCTGGCCGTGCGTTTGGAGCGGAATTTCCGCATCGTATCCAAAGTCGCAGCAAGCGCCCGAAGTTGAGCGACGCTGATGTATTCGCAAGCCTTCGCCGCTGCGAATGGCTCGATCGCTTCGCGCATTTCGAACACTTCCAGCGCATCTTCGCGAGTCGGAGTTTTGATGATTGCTCCGACTTGCGGAACCAGCTCGACCAGTCCTTCATTCGCCAGCCTGCCAATAGCCTCACGGATAGGTGTGGCGCTCATTCCAATCTCTTTTCCGAGTGGGCCGTAGCGCACCTTGGTGCCTCCCGCAAGCTCACGGCGTGAAATCTTCTGCCGAAGATAGGAGTAGGCGATGTCAGATTGATTTTCCCGCATTCTATGGGAAATGAACAAAATCTATAGACTTTGGCAACGCCGGAAGGGAGGCATATTTGCGGTAGTGAAATCTTTGGGGCGTGTTTTCTTACTCATGATATGGGCCGAAAAAAGAAAAACCAAACCCAGGGACTGACCGGAAACCCGTTCGATGAATTGGCGGAGTTGACTGGTTTGGTGGGGTCGTCGTCCAGCTCGGAGGAGGCCGATGAAAAGACGGAGAAACCCAAGCCGGAGAAGACTTCAAAGCGCGGCCAGAAAAATATGAACCGCGGTCGGATCGATATTATTCGCAACACGGCCGGGCGGGGAGGGAAGGCGGTGACCGTTGCCAAAGGGTTCAAAGGCATCGGCATGCCGGAGAAGAAAATGCTACTCAAACAAATGCAGAGATCCTGCGGTGTTGGTGGCACCATCAAAGACGGCAATCTTGAGCTTCAGGGTGACAACGGTGATGCCATGATGCGCATTCTCACCGAAGCCGGATTCAATCCGGTGTTTGCGGGCGGATGGTAGCAATTCGGCAAGGGCTTTTCACTTTGCTCGAGACTTCGAAGTCTTGCCAATACCGGGATTGAAAGTGTTGGTCGGATCCAGCTCTTCGTAGAAATCGCGGAGAACCGGCTCGGCCTCATACATATGTCCGACGTTGTGCTCGGCTGGATACTTCGCGCCTTTTTCATCCAGCCGCTGCAACATTTTCTTTTTCATCGCAGATAGGTCGGTGCCTTTTTTGAAGATATAGTCCTGGTGAAATACATGGCACATGAAATGGCCGTAGTAGAGAGCCAGATCCAGATGCTCAGTGATTTCCTCCGGGAGCTCTTCCACCCAGTCTTCATCATTGCCGAGCAGGGCGATGTCGAGTGCCAGGACTTCTTCAGTCGTTTTCTGATGCAGGTTCTGATAGCGAATGGCAGCTCCGGCGGCGGCGAAGCGATGCAGTAGAGCCGCTTCCTGCTCCTTCACGTCACATTCAAAAAAATCGACACCCTCAAGTTCAGACCACTCAGATTGCAGATACTGCCGCGCTTCATCGATGCCGTCGTCACTCATGCTGAGGATAAGGTAGTATTCGAAACGATCCCGAAATTCGAGAAGCCGCTTTGGCAGATGTTGTGGGAACAAACGGCTGACAAAATAGAGAAACAGATCCGGGAGAAATTTTGGGAGAAAGGGAACCTTATTCAGTAAATATTCGGCGCCCGATTTCAGAGCATAGGCCTTCGGCAGGTTCTCGGTGCCCAGGTGTTTGATGGAGAGGAAGACGTCTTTCCCGCACCTTTCCGCTGTATCGAAAATGCCACGGTTCATGTATTCGCACATCTCCGGTAGTTCCTTGAATTCGGTCAATACATGACGCCGCAGCACTGCGAAGTCTTCTGCATTGTTGGTGCCGAGAAAAAACACCTGCTTACGTTTCGGAACAGGGTAGGTGTCTACCCGGACTGCGAAGGCTACGACTTTGCCGGCGCTGCCGCTGACATCACAGAGCCGTTTCGGATCGGCGTTGTAGCGGTTCGGAACAGTTGCTTCGAGATCGCGTATGCGATCGGCATATTCGCGATCAGAAGCCGACTTGTCCCAACCTTCCAGGTCGTCAGGTGAAAACTCACCTTTCTCCAGATTGGCAAAAATCTCTTCCGGAGTGTCGCCGAGATTCTTGATGCCAAGATGATTGACCAGGTGAAGTTCGCCGTCCTCATTGACCCGGGCAAACAGCGACAACTCTGTGTAGGATGAACCACGTTTGCAAAGCGCACCGCCCGCGTTGTTGGCAATACCTCCCACGATCGTTGCGCCAATGGTGGTTGATCCAATCACCGAGTGAGGTGCCCGGTCGATTGGCTTCAATAATTTCTCGAGTTCATGCAAAGTGGAACCCGGAAACGCCAGGATCTGTTTGCCGCCATCGAGAAGAACGATTTTCTTAATCCGGGTGATGTTGATCACCACCACGTCCCGGTCGTAGTCGAATCCGCTCGGGCAGGAACCTTCCGTCAGCCCGGTTTTGGTCGCTTGTAATATGATTGCGCAGTGGGCTTTTACGCAGACCTGAAGAACCTGCCACTGTTCTAAAAGGGAACCCGGAAATACGACGGCAGCGGCCTCGCCTTTTCCCGAGCGAAATCCCGACCGGTAGTAGGCTGTTTTCCCTTCTTTCGTCAGGACATGTTTTTGTCCCACTATTGATTCGAGTGATGCAATGAGGTCAGCTGCTGCCATAGCGGTTTGAAATATTGGTGCTCTGAATCTTACGATGCAGCTCAGGGCGAGTAATTAGGTAGCAAGGATTGTCGTCTACTTCGTCTCTATCCTCCGATTAGCTGCTCTGCCTTTTTCCGGATACGAATCGAGCACCTTCTGTAAGGCTATTCTCGCATTAGTTGCGGCTTTGTCGCTGCCCTGATCGGGTAAAGGGTTCTTCTCGAGAATGTCAGCTTGCGTATCAAAGAACCTGCCGTCGTTGTAGAGCTTGAATCGCTTGTCTCGGGCGAAGCTGACCTCGAAGTGACTGTATTTGTCGTCGTATTTTTTCGAAGAAGGGCGGGGGAAGTAGTAGCAGTAAATCCAGTCGCGCTTTTTGCCGGACTTGCCCTGGCATTGAGGCCAAAAGCTCCATCCATCGCCATCGGAAATTTCTTTCGCTGGCAGGCCGGCGGCTTCGACCATCGTTGAAAAGAAATCGGAGAAACAGATCAGATCATCGTTCACGGTACCGGCGGCAATTTTTCCCGGCCAATTGACGATCAGCGGGACATGTGTGCCATGGTCGCGGGTATAGCCTTTGGCTCCTTTGACCGAGCCACCATTGATTTTGGTCGGCGGCAGGCTGGCATTGGTGCCGTTGTCACTGGTGAAAATGATTAGCGTGTCTTCGCGCAAGCCGAGTTCCTTCAGAGTGTCTTCGAGGCGACCGACATTCTTATCGATGTACTGAACCATATCGATGAAGTTCTGTTTATCGTCTTTGGATTTCGGATCAGCACTGTCCGGAGTTACCGGGAACGGATTGTGGGGAAGGATCATCGGGAAGTAGGCCAGGAAAGGCTTCTCTTTGTTCTCCTTGATGAAATCTATCAGGAAATTGGTGGTGACATCCGGTCCGTAGGTTTTGTCCGGAAGATCCAGTAGCTTTCCATCCTGCATCAGCGATGGATTCCAATATCGGTCCCGCGCTGTGCCCGGAATATTCCAGAGGCAGTAAGTGTC
>JAHDCN010000588.1 GCA_020629815.1 Verrucomicrobiota bacterium | reverse complement strand
GTATCAGCTCGGCGATTTCTGGACCGGCCTATGCAGGGATTCCGGTAACGCATCGAGAGCATTGCTCGCAGTTGACCGTATTCACAGGTCATGAGAGCCCAGAGAAAAAGGATTCCAATTTGGATTACAAGCAGCTGGCAACTGCACCCGGAACGCGTGTGATGTTGATGGGGGTACGGCGTTTGCGGGAAATTTGTGAAACGATGCTGGCCGAAGGCGGAGATACCGACGAACCGGCTGCGATCATCCAATGGGCGACGACCGGCTTGCAAGAAACGGTAATCGGAACGCTGGGAACTCTGGCGGATAAAGCCGAGGCGGCCGGCATGAATGCTCCAGCGATTGTGGTATTCGGCAGCGTGGTGAATTGCCGGGAGTCGCTGGACTGGTTTGAAAACCGACCGCTTCATGGGCGAACTGTGGCAGTGACGAGGGCCCGCAAGCAGGCGGGAAAACTCAGTACTGCATTGCAAGGGTTGGGTGCCGAAGTGCTGGAGATTCCGACGATTCGCACGGTTAGGAGTGAAGGGGATGACTTGCGCGAATTTGCTCAGGTCGTTGCGGATTGTCATACCTATGACTGGCTAATTTTCACCAGCCCGAATGCAGTTGAGTTTTTCTTCGATGCCTTTTACAAACTCTATGACGATGCAAGGGCGATCGGAGGAGCGAGGATTGCGGCAGTTGGACCGGCGACCAAAGCAAAGCTTGCCGAGTTTCGCATGGCTACCGATTTGATGCCGGAGAAACATGTAGCCGAAGAATTGTTCGATACATTCAAGGAAGAAGTCGGTTCGATTGAAAATACGACGATGCTCTGGGTGCGGGCGAAAGAGGCGCGCAAAGAGTTGTCCCAAAAGCTGAATGAGGCAGGCGTGATTCTCGATGAAGGCGTAGCCTACCAGACCGTGATCGAAACGGAAGATGTCGGTGGCGTGCGCAAAAGATTTGAAGAGGAGGGGGCCGATGTTATTTCTTTCACAAGTGGATCGACGGTCGATAATTTTCTCGATCTCGGGCTCGATATCCCGGAAGAAACGATGATTGCATCCATCGGCCCGATCACCTCAGCAGTAGTGGTGGAGAACGGATACGAGGTTGATGCCGAAGCGGAGAAAAGTGACATCCCTCACCTGGTGGAGGCGATTGTCCGGTTGGTTCAGGAAAGGCTTCAGTGACGAATTTGAGACAGGCGAAAGTGGCACAGGCACTCTTGCCTGTGGATCCGATAAGAAAATAAACAGCCACAGGCAGGAGTGCCTGTGCTACGATAGGTGATGGATGTTGCTGCTGAGCTGGAGGCCGAACATTCGAGAGCAAAAACCCTCGAAGTGGTTGCCTGGATAGATGGCAGTAAAAAGAAATTCGAACAGGTGGTGAATTTGGTTTGCGGATCGGATCGCAAGCTTTCACAACGGGCAGC
>JAHDCN010000587.1 GCA_020629815.1 Verrucomicrobiota bacterium | reverse complement strand
CAATGGTAAGTTTTGCCGTTCACTTCCAAAGTCAGGCTCAATTCGGCTCCCGGAATCTCCTGGACCGGGGTAGAGGCAGCTCCGATTCTCGCAACTGAAACGGTGTCTGTATCGATGAGGAACCAGTAGTTTCCCGTCTGAATCATGCGTCGCCAATCAGCACCTTTCACTAGCGCAGGGTAGCCATCCCGCCACCACATCGCAGTGCG
Source organism: Verrucomicrobiota bacterium (assembly GCA_020629815.1). Taxonomy (GTDB): domain Bacteria; phylum Verrucomicrobiota; class Verrucomicrobiia; order Verrucomicrobiales; family DEV007; genus Arctic95D-9. The sequence continues at coordinate 1,226 of JAHDCN010000587.1, read as the reverse complement.
ATCATTTGAGCGCGGCATAATCTCTTTCATTCCGAATTCTTGTGCCAGCGAACAGGTGGCGGCAAAGAGCGAAATAGAAAAGAGAATTCGGTGCAACAACAATCCCCCCATAGGCGGGCTACCCTGCTTGGTTACCTTGGAAACGCAATGCCGAAATTCGACCTCAGTGTATCGAAAAAGGACTACTGCTTCTCGGCCAAAGTCTGCTCGGCGAACGCCTTGTGCCTTGGTATACTCAAAGACGCGAGAAAGTCTTTTCGCCGTTCTTCGCTTGCTTCCGCGGCTACCCAGTGAGCCAGTCCCGCTACGAATCCGGTGCTGTCTCCACCCAGTCTTGCTTCGATCGCCTCGTCGCCATTTCGCTTCAAAAAGTTCAGTCCGGAAATCCAGTCTTCTGCTACCCAACCGGTGAGAGCATCCTGCTTGGCGATGTGAGCGAGATTTTGGTCCCATTCCTGTTCAAGTGACTGTAGGCATCCTTCGACATCTTTAGCGCACCACAACCCAAGAATGATCTCCCGGAATGCAGGCTTTGCATCCGGCTGAATCGAATCGTGAAAGTTGTAAAAAAGCGACTGAATCTCCTCTGCGCTCCATCGTCCAATTCGGGAGATAAACGACTCACGGTATTTTTCGATCTCCTCTTTGCTTAGAGAGGGCCAGTCCGTGAATTTCTTAATTTCATAGGGAAAATCCGGAGCCCTGGTAGCAACGGTAGTCGATTGCATTTTGCGAAGAGAAGGGGGTATGGGACGTTTCCTCAATGGTTCCAATGTGGTCGCCGTCACTTCCGCAGTTTCAGGTTTCTCGGCGGAGTCTTCGGCCTCGGGTGTAAGAGTAGTAGACGGAGCATTTTCGGTCTCCATTTGGGCAGAAGTCTGAGGTTTGCGGTTGATAAAGATTAGCAGAGCGATAATCAGAATCAGGGCAAGAATTGGCAAAAATAAGGTCGCGTTCTTCATTGTTCACAACTGATCGTATCACACCGCCCGTTCTTTCAACAATACGGTTGCCAGCGGCGGCAAGGTCACTTCGACAGAATGCTCCTTGCCGTGCGCTCCGATCGCATCAGCCGGGATGCCGCCTGCATTGCCTGAATTGGATCCGCCATAAAGCTCGGAATCCGAATTAAAGATTTCTTCATAGAAGCCTGCGCTTGGCACACCGATGCGATAACCTTCACGTGGCACCGGCGTGGCATTGATGGAAACCACAATTCTCTGACC
>JAHDCN010000108.1 GCA_020629815.1 Verrucomicrobiota bacterium | reverse complement strand
CAGGAGATCTTCACCCTGAATGACTGGGGGGATGAAATGTTCCACGTGGAACAATTACCCTGTTGGATCTCATACACCAACCCCCAAACACACGACATTATTCTCGATAACCTGGACAAGTCCCCCATGTATTCCGGAAGGATTGATGGAGTTGGCCCCCGATACTGCCCATCCGTCGAAGATAAGGTCGTCCGCTTTTCTGACAAAGATCGTCACCAAGTCTTTCTTGAACCAGAAGGCCGCCAAACCTCCGAATACTACATCAACGGTGTTTCCACCTCTCTACCGTTTGAAGTTCAATACGAGTTTATCCGGACGATTCCCGGATTGGAGAACGTCGAGATCATTCGACCCGGATATGCCGTTGAATATGATTACTGCGTTCCCACCCAACTTCTTCCCACCCTGGAAACCAAGAAAGTCTCAGGTCTCTACTTTGCTGGACAGATCAACGGAACTTCCGGATATGAAGAAGCCGCCGGCCAAGGCCTGGTGGCTGGAGCAAATGCTGCCTTAAAGGCCGGAGGTAAACCGGAATTCATTCTTGCACGCGACGAAGCCTATATCGGCGTGATGATCGACGACCTGGTAACAAAGGGAACTGACGAACCGTATCGGATGTTTACCAGCCGGGCGGAATACCGACTTCTTCTCCGTCATGACAACGCTGACCAGCGTTTAGCAGAAAAAGCACACCAGGCAGGCTTAATTGATTCCGAAAGAAAATCGCGAGTCGATACCAAAGCCGAAAGGATCAACGCGCTAATACAAACACTGCAAAACACGCACACCGCTGATGGCTCCCTGGCAAAGTTCCTTCGTCGCCCGGAAGTCACCCGGCATGACTTGGAACCGGAACTACTTTCTTCTGAATCTGAAGAGATTTGGGAACAGGCCGAGATCGACATTAAATACGAAGGCTACATCAAACGTCAGGCTGAAATGGTCGAGAAAACCAGAAAGCTTGAGAACCAGCCAATACCAACCGAGATCAACTACCTTTCCATTACTGGATTGAAAAAGGAAGCACAGGCGAAGCTGAACGAAATTCGTCCTGCTACTCTAGGGCAAGCCAGCCGAATCAGTGGCATCACACCAGCCGACCTTTCCCTGGTCGCGGTCTGGCTAAAAAGAAACGCCTAGCAAACGCCTCTTTCTTTAGCACGGATTTGGCAGTATCTTAGCGCCCCTTCTTGCCGTTCCATTTATGCGCTCCTGCCTCGCGTTACTTCTCCTCCTGTTTCCCTTCCTGACCACCGCACAGGAATCAACCCCACCGGTTCCTATCGAATTCCCGGAGGACGCTCGCTTCCTTCCAAGAAATTGGACCTCATCACCTATCTCTGCCGAGATTACCCCGCTCACGCCAACCCTCCGAACCAAAGCAGAGAAGATCATAGAACGCGGCCTCAGCAAATATCCGGATCAAATCGTAAAGCGATACCTCAACGCGGTCTGCATAGTTGGAGCACTGCAATTCTACAATGTCAGCTACGGTGGAACCTACATGGGTGGCGGTCGCAAAATCATATTGGTCTATCGAGAAAGTTTCGACCCAAAAGGCTTTGAGCAACGGCTTCACCACGAGTTCTCTTCCATCCTCCTAAAGATGAACCAAAACCAATTTGAAACCACCCGATGGGAGGGAGCAAACCCACCCGGATTTCAATATCGTGCCAAGGGAGTTATCGAAGAGCAAAACGACGACCGCTCCGAAGCAACCAAGGTTCTCGCAGCAGAACAGGAGAAAACCGGTGGGTCTGGCAGCTCCCTTTTGGAACTCGACTCAAACCTCATGAACGAAGGTTTTCTCACCGCCTACAATCGCGTCTCGATTGAGCAAGACGTGAATGAGATGACCGCCCATCTTTTCACCAATAAAGAAATGTGGAACTTCTGTGAGACCTATCCACGCATCGACCAGAAGGTCGACATCCTGATTGATTTCTTTCGCAAACTGGACCCAAAAATGGACAGGTTGTATTTTCGTAACCTTACCCGGGGAGAATATTCCGATTACTCAAATTTGTGAAACCCTAACAAACCAACAATGGACCGCATTAGTCGTATACTTGTAGAATTGGCTTTGGAAGAAGACCTTCGTGATATCGGCGATTTGACCAGCCTTTGGTTCGTTGACCCCGAGCACTGTTCCACCGGTGCGATTGTCTCACGAGAACACGCCTGCATCTCAGGCCTCGACGCAGCGATCCATAGTTTTCTTTCCGTTGATCCTGAACTCCAGGTAAACGTCGAGATCCAAAACGGCGGGCAAGCAATCCCGGGCGATACCGTCTGCACGATCACCGGTAAAACCCAGTCCATTCTAACCGGCGAAAGAACCGCACTAAATTTTCTGCAAAGACTCTCCGGTGTTGCGACAGTTTCCGCGACCTTTGCAAAAGCGATCAGCCATACAGAAGCGGTGATGCTTGATACCCGGAAGACCACCCCTGGTTGGCGTTCACTCGAGAAAAAAGCCGTGGCTGACGGCGGCGCGACCAACCATAGGATCGGTCTCTACGATGCAGTTATGGTAAAGGATAATCACCTGGCCGCCAATCCCTCACCGGTCGATCTCGCCGAGCGTGTATCCGAAATCAAAACGAAGCACCCGGACCTAAAAATTGAAGTCGAAGCTGATCGCCTCGACCAACTTGAATCCTTTCTACCGATCGAAGGAATTGATGTCGTTCTGCTCGACAACATGAATAATGACGAATTGAGAACAGCCGTAAAAATGCGCGACGATGCTGACTCATCAATCCAGCTCGAAGCAAGCGGTGGAGTGAATCTCGATACCGTGAAGGGAATAGCCGAAACCGGAGTCGATTATATCTCTGCAGGAGCGCTGACCCACTCAGTCCGATCCATTGACCTTGGGCTCGATCTGCAGTCCAATTCATGAATCAGACCAGCCTGATTTACGACGCCGTATCCCGGTTCTGGAACAACCAAACCGCTGAATACTTTCCAGCCGAAAGCTTCCATTACTTTGAGGAAACCGAATCAACCAACAGCTTCCTCCTGAATCAAGGCCTTCCCAACCATTGTGCTGTTGCAGAATTTCAAACAGCAGGACGCGGACGTCGGGGAGACCGCTGGGAGGCACCACCAAAGAAGAACCTCCTCTTCTCATTCTCAATCCGTCTTCCCGACGATAAAACGCAATGGACACGCCTGCCACAAATCACCGGCTGGCAAATGGCCCTCACGATTCAACGCTGCGTCGATCCCTCTCTTCCTATCAAGCTGAAATGGCCGAACGATATCTATCTGGACGGAAAAAAACTCGGTGGCATCCTCGTCGAAACAATACCAGCACCTGAACCAATCGCGGTGGTCGGCATCGGCATTAATGTAAACATCCAGAACAGCCAATTCCCGGACGAGTTACAAGCCATCGCAACCACCATCTACTCTCACGCCGGCTGCGAAACCAATCGCTGGTTTCTCCTCGGAGATTTTCTAAATGGAATGGTGAACGAGGGACAGCCTTCGTTTGCAAATTTTACTCCCTGCCTCGACTGGGCACGCTCCCATGACTTCCTTCACGGAAAAAAAGTAAAACTCAAGAAGCACGCAGATTCGGAGAGCCTAACCGAAGTCATTTGTTCAGGTTTAGGAGAAAATGGCGAGCTACTGGTATCTGCTGACGAAGACTCACCGACCCAATCCATATCCAGCGTCGAACAATTGTTGTTTTGTTAGGTTTGGCTTAAACCGGAACCGAATGGCAAATCATCAGTTCGCGTGTAAAATTCCCAGTCATGCCAAAAACCGCACATCCCTTCTTACAGGACGATTTTCAAATTGCCTGGAGCAAGCTTGTTCCCGAAATCATCGAGACCGACATTAAACAAGGCCTTGAGACGGCACGGGCAAATATTGACGCCTTATCCAAGCCGGTCGACGACGGAGAAGAACTCACCTTCGAAAACACCCTACTGGCACTCGAGGAAGCCACCGAGGAATTGTCACGCGGATGGGGACTCCTCAATCATCTCGATTCCATCCGGAACAACCAGGACCAGCGAGACAGTCTCAATGCAATGCTTCCTGAGGTAACTCAGTTTTTCTCCTCGATACCATTGAACGACGAACTGTGGAGTCGCGTGAAATCCTATGCTGAAACCGGGGAAGCAAAAGAACTGACTGGCATACGGAAAAGACTTCTCGAAGAAACCGTCTCTGACTTCGTCAAAAGCGGGGCCGACCTGCCCGATGATAAAAAGAAGCGGATGGAGGAGGTGCAAGCTGAACTCGCACAAGTCACACAAAAGTTTTCCGAGAATGTCCTCGATTCCACCAACGCCTGGGATCTCGTTCTCGAAGATGATTCCCGCTTAGGCGGTCTACCCGATACAGCCAAGTCGATTTTGGTTTCCAATGCCCGATCAAAAGATCTCGGCACCGATGAAGATCCACAGTACCGCATCACACTACAGGTACCGAGCTACTTTCCTGTTCTCGAATACGCCGATGACGCCGAGCTTCGCAAAGAAGTATGGCAAGCCACAACAACCGTTGGACTCGACGGCGACTTCAACAACACCGACCTAATCTGGAAAATCCTCCGGCTGCGCCAGGAGAAAGCCAGCCTTCTCGGCAAGGAACAATTTGCCGATCAAGTCCTGGAAGAACGGATGGCAAAAGACGGCAAGACAGCTATCGGCTTTGTCGAAGATCTCGCCGAAAAGACTCAACCGTTTTTTCAGAAAGAGATCCAAGAACTGTCCGAGTTTCGAAAGCAATCCGACCCTGACTGGGATGGTGTCTTCGAACCTTGGGACGTTTCCTACTGGTGTGAGAAACTTCGCAAAGCCGAACACGATTTTGATGAAGAAGAACTCCGTCCCTACTTTGCCATTCATCAAGTGCTCGACGGAATGTTCCGACTCACCGAGAAAATTTTCGGATTCAAAATCACCGAGTGCAATGCTGTCTTTGCCAAACCCGGGGAAGCTATCCCCGACAATCAAACCAATACATTCGAAGTTTGGCATCCCGAGGTGAAATACTATCAACTCCACGATGCGGAGTCCGGCGATCATCTTGGATCCTTTTACGCTGATTGGCACCCCAGGGAAGACAAAAGGGGAGGCGCCTGGATGAACTACCTTCGCACAGGTGAGCCACCATCCGGGAGCCGTCCGCGAACACCTCACCTCGGTCTTATTTGTGGCAACCTGACACCTTCGTCAAAAGACAAACCCGCTCTTCTCACTCATCGGGAAGTCGAGACTGTATTCCACGAATTTGGCCACCTGCTCCACCACCTCCTCGGCGAAGTGGAAATTAAATCGCTGAATGGAGTCAACGTAGTCTGGGATTTTGTCGAGCTACCCTCTCAGATCATGGAGAACTTCTGCTGGTCTCGCGACAGCCTTGATTTCTTCGCCCGCCATTACGAAACCGGGGAGACCATTCCCGATGAGTTGTTCGAAAAAATGGTAGGCGCCCGAAATTTCCAATCGGCCATGATGCAGATGCGCCAGCTATCTCTCGGTAAAATGGATCTCGACCTCCATATCAACCATCACTCAACGGAGGAGGGGACCGACCTTGACCAATTGGTGAGTGAAATTCTCGATGGATACTTGATGCCGCTGGCCACCCAACCACCAGCCATGGCTCGCCGCTTCACACACCTTTTCGCAAGCTCCACTGGATATGCAGCCGGTTACTATTCCTATAAGTGGGCCGAGGTACTCGATGCTGATGCCTTCACTCGCTTTGCTGAAGCTGGTGTCATCAGCGAAAGCGTTGGACGTGAATTCCGCGAAAAGATTCTCAGCCAGGGAAACTCTCGCGATGCAGCAGAGCTGTTCCGCGATTTTATGGGTCGGGAACCTGACTTAAATTCCCTACTCGAACGATCCGGATTAGTTGCATAGCGACCTGCTGCCGACTTAACGGAAAATGTAATAGCCCGATAGCGTCGTTTCTGATTTCCAAAAGCGACGGTATCGTTAGTCATGCTTCGATTTCTTCTTTGCATATCGCTTTTGCTGTTACACCTCCCCGGAATGGGTGAGGAAAAGATATCCTACGCAAAGGAAATCCTGCCGATCTTATCCGAAAATTGTTTCCATTGTCACGGGCCCGATGCTGCGGATCGAAAAGCCGGCTTACGGATGGATACCGAAGACGGAGCCACCGCAGACCTGGGGGGCTATGCGGCTGTGGTGAAAGGCAGTGCCGAAAATAGTGAAATGATTCACCGAATCTTCAGTGACGATGAAGACGAGTTGATGCCCCCACCAAAGGACGGCAAACATCTAACTGCTGACCAAAAGCAACTGATTCGCCAATGGATCAACGAAGGTGCCGAATGGCAGGAACACTGGTCATTTGTGAAGCCCGAAAGACCCGCTGTGCCAAAGGTCGAAGGCACAAAGAATCCGATCGACGCCTTTATCGGAAAACGCCTGGACCAGGAAGGGTTCGAATTTTCGCCCGAAGCCTCCCCTGAGAAACTTGCCCGCCGCTTGTCCCTCGACCTCACCGGTCTCCCTCCTACGCTCGAAGAGATTGAACAATTCATTACCCTTTACCGGGCCGAAGGCGACGCCGGCTATTTGAAATTTGTCGATCAGCTGATGAGCTCACCCCGATACGGTGAGCATATGGCATTGCCCTGGCTCGACGCATCCCGATTTGCCGATACCGACGGCTACCAGTTTGATGGTCCACGATATATGTGGCGCTGGCGCGACTGGGTCATCGATGCCTACAACGCCAAGATGCCATTCGATCAATTCACCATCGTTCAGTTGGCAGGCGATTTACTTCCCAACGCAACACTGGAACAGAAGATTGCCACCGGCTTTAACCGAAACCACCGGTACAACTCGGAGGAAGGCTTAGTCGAAGAAGAGTTTCTGCTCGAGAACGCCGTCGATCGGGTAGACACCGCCACCACCCTGTGGATGGGGCTCACTGTCGGATGCGCGCGCTGCCACGACCACAAGTACGATCCAATTTCTCAGAAGGACTACTATCAGCTGATCGCCTTCTTCAATAGTATTCCTGAAGCGGGGCGAGCCATCAAAAATGGAAACTCCGAACCGATCCTGGTCGCACCAACCAAAGATCAGCAGCCCGTCCTGGCTGAAAAAGAGAAACGTGTCGCCGACTTACGAAAGGCTCTGGCTCCGGGTGAAAAAATGCAATCCGGCGGCCCATTGATAGATCGCGGACTTTTGAACCAATTTGAGTTAAAGAACCTTCCAACCGAAAACGCCAAAGTAACAGGTAACGTCACGTTTTCTAACAAGGCAGCGCACTTCGACGGTTCCAGCGACTTGTCGCTCTCCGGGATCAAAAAGGACTTCAACCTGAAAACCTCTTCCCATTTCTCCGTATCGCTCTGGGTGAAACCGGCCGATCTAGAGGATGGAATCATTCTTTCCCGACAAACCGGTGGCGACTCGCGCAAAGGCATTGAGCTCATGATAGCCGATGGAGGAAAACTTCGTTTTGACCTGATCAGCCGCTGGATCTCCGGCAGCGGCCGCACCACAACAAAGCAAAAACTGACACCCAACAAATGGGTTCACGTCACTGTCTCCAATGACGGATCACAAAGCGCACACGGGCAGAAGATTTACCTGAACGGGAAAGCCGTGGAAACCGAAGTCACTTTCAACACCAACAGTAATATTGGCGGCGTCGATGCCAAACTCCCTGTCATTCTGGGCAACGGATCCCGGAATGGAGCCGTTCGTTTCCGCGGCGCGATTCGTGACGTCCGACTTTACTCCAAAACGCTTTGGCCTGAAGAAGTTGATATTCTGGCTGCCGAATACGGGGGGCCAAAACGTCAGAACTTTTCACGAATCAAAATGACCCCGGGATATACTGCGTACCGCGAGGCCCGCGAGGAGTTGGAGAAGTACACAGCAAGCCTGCCCAATCTGATGGTGATGGAAGAAAACCCCGTCCCCAAAAAAACCTTCCTTCGCAATCGAGGCATCTACAATGACTACGGGGAAAAAGTGGAGCGTAAAGTGCCTGAAAAGCTCCCTCCCATGAATCAAGACCTGCCCCGAAATCGACTCGGTCTAGCGAAATGGCTACTGTCACCGGATCATCCTTTGACCGCTCGAGTTGCAGTGAATCGCTATTGGCAAAAATATTTCGGCACTGGCCTTGTGAAAACCGCCGAAGACTTCGGGGTTCAAGGCGAAGCACCCAGTCATCCGGAATTGCTCGACTGGCTCGCAGTAGAGTTTCAGGAGAGTGGATGGAACGTGGCAGCCATGCAGAAGCTTATCGTTTCCAGCCGCACCTATCGTCAGCAATCTCGCGTAACTGCCGATCACCTGGAGCGTGATCCGGAGAACCGACTGCTGGCGCGCGCGACCCGGTTGCGCCTCACCGGTCATGCCATGCGCGATCAGGCGCTTCACGTTTCCGGGCTGTTGCACGAGCAAATTGGCGGACCTTCCGTGAGCCCGTATCAACCAGCCAATCTTTGGGCTGAGATGAGCATGGGCATGAAATACAACCAATCTAAAGGAAACGACTTATACCGCCGCAGTGTGTACACCATTTGGAAACGCACCGTCGCACCACCGACCATGGCCGTATTCGACGCGGCGGACCGTGAAGCCTGTTGGGTCAGCCGCAAGCAAACCAACACTCCACTCCAAGCGCTTACATTGCTCAACGAAACCGGTTTTGTCGAAAGTGCCCGTCACCTTGCCGTTCGCATTTTAACAGAAGGTGGCGACGATCCCGTTGGCTGGGGCTTTCGAACCGTCACTGCCCGGGAACCAATGGAGAAAGAACGCAATCTTTTTGAAAGTGCACTGACTGAGTATCGTGCCGAATTCAATCAGGACGCCGAGGCAGCCACCAAACTCATTTCCACCGGTGATTCCCCGCCAAACGAAGACTTCCCCGCCACCGAGATCGCTGCCTTTACCGCCTTTGCGAACGTTCT
>JAHDCN010000107.1 GCA_020629815.1 Verrucomicrobiota bacterium | reverse complement strand
TTATTGCGGGTCGCATACCAGCCATATTTGCGACCTCCTCTGATATCAGCGAAAGAGCCGGCCAGTCGCCATTTGGAATCACGGGCGTCCTGATCGAAAAGGTATCCGACGAATTTCTGCTGCACATGGGGCAGCACCCGGACAAAACTAAGCATATTGCTGTTCGCATCCCATCGAAGATCACGGATTTCCCCACTGCTGAACCGGGCGGATGAGCCCTGCAGTTCCAGTGTGTAGACCCGACCATTGGCGATCATGTTCCATTTTCCCTGAGGCAGAGAACGGGTGCTTTGGTAAGGGCCGGGAAAGGCCGTTTGCGCATTCGGGAAGCTGCCGGGCTCCCGGGCTTCGATTTTGGCGGGAGCTGCAAAGGACAAAACTGCTGCGGCAACTGCCAGTGTGATGGTGAGGGCTTTTTTTGATTTCATTGTTTGTCGTTGGTTTGTTGTTTTCGAGTTTCTCGATGAAGCGGCGGCATTGGGAGTCTCTTTCTATCTCCTTCTACCGGAGGTAGTCGTGAGAATTACAGAGGTAGGGCGACTTCTTTCCCTGTCATAACTCCGGAAAGGTCTAGCCAGTAATTCGAAGTTGTGGCAAAAGAGTGAGCATGAGAAATCTGCTCCTCTTTTTGTTTGTACCTCTCATTGGTCTGGCTGACGACAAGGCGGCGACATTGATCACTTCCGGTGGTGGTGAGATCGCTCTGGGCAAGTCGGTGCCGGGAACCGTCAAGCTGAGTGGTAGTGCGTTCTCGTTTCTCAAAGGTAGCAATGGAAGAGCGATTGTCGCCGCCGGGGGCGAAGCGGGGGAAGGGAGACTGATTACTTTTACCCATGGATCATTTCTGAAGAGCGGGGAGCTTTTGAATGGAGAATCCGCCAGAACGCTGGTGCTGAATTCGATGCGCTGGACCGGGCGCAACTCAAAACCCAAAGTGGGGCTTCATGCTTCCTGCGAGGAACTTGGGCCAATGTTGAAAGAGAGTGGGATTGAATATGAAGTGCTGGATCCCGAGGAAGTGGAAGGGGACGCGGTAGACACCTACTGCCTGATCGGGCACGATCGTAGACTCACCGCCGATGACCTTGCTTATCTGAAGGAATTTGTTTCGCAGGGCGGGGGACTGGTGATTTCCACTACTCCATGGGCATTCAAAAAGAACCACGAAGATTTCGCCAAAGACTTTCCCGCTAATCAGTTGTCCACCTTAGCTGGTATTGAATTTCAAGCGGATGGTTATGCAGGATCAAAAACTCCGCTCCTGGTGTCCCGACCTAACCCTGTTGCCTCTCCGACCCAACAGGGTAAGGTCATCCGCAAGGCGATGGAAACCCCAGACGCCGACACGAAGAATCCCCTGATTGCGGCAGCGCGAAAGTTGGCGGCCGAACACGACAAACTTCCGGCTGCAGAAAAAGCTTCGCTTATTTCTCAACTCGAACGGGCCAAGCAGCTGGATGGGCGGGACCTCGGAGAATTTCTCGCTGCACTCCGCGAGCTGAATCTGGCTGTTGGACCAATCGTGCCAACCAAAGAGAATCCGGTGATCCCCGGTCGCGACAAACTGATCGACACGATTATCGATTTGGAAACCAACTTTAATCTAAACCTGCCGGCCGGAGCTATGTATCCGATTCCGGCAGCAAGCGACTACCCCGGAAAGGCGGAAACTCCGGAAAGTCCACAGACTCATTCTGTGACAATCAGCGGCAAATACAAAGGCTGGCTCTCCGGTCGATTGGCGGGAGGATGGGCTGCAAAGGAGATGCGGCCGACAGGTGTCTACGCAACGCCCGGGGAGGTGATCAAGGTATCCGTTCCGGCTCGTTTGGCTGGTGAGGGGTTTGAGGTGGTTGTCGGTGCCTACAACGGCGGGCTGAACAATCGCGACAAGTGGCATCGATATCCGAAGCTACAGCGCTCGGAAAAAATCGAAAGCCGGGAGACTTCCGTTTCCAACGCTCTGGGCGGATTGGTGACCATTCGGGTGCCGCGCGAAGCAGACTACGATGAGATCGAGGTAACCATAGAAGGTGGAATTCCGGCGCCTTTGTATGTGCACGGCAAGACCGATGTTGATGAATGGAAATCGGAAATTCGCAAGCGCCCGGGCCCGTGGGCTGAGCTCGCCAGTGAGCGTATGATTATTGCCCTTCCAAGTGATTATATTCGCGACCTTACCAACCCGGACGAGGTAATGGAGCTTTGGAATGAGATCATTGATAAGGCAGCTGAACTGGTTGTGGTGGATCGCAATGATTACCGCGCGGAGCGCATTGTGTTTGATCGCCAAACTGCAGCCGGTTCGATGCATTCGAGTTATCCGGTCGCGGCTCATACAGGCGGTGCCGCGGAAAAGGCAGTCGATGCGCGCCGATTGCGCAGTGAGGGCGATTGGGGATTTTTCCACGAGTATGGGCACAACCATCAGCACAATCTCTGGGCGCTTCCGGGGACTGGTGAGACGACCTGCAATCTTTGGTCGGTTTACATTTACGAAGAATTGATTGGCAAAAATCGCGACAATACACATGGCGCGATGTCACCGCTGAACCGCAGGCAAAAGCGCAATGCCTACTTCGACAACGGTCGAGCGTTCCAAAGTGAGTGGAGCGTTTGGACCGCTTTGGATACCTACTTGCTAATCCAGGAGGAGTTTGGTTGGGAGCCGTTCAAGAAAGTATTCGATGAATACAACCGACTTGATCAGGAAGACTGGCCGAAAAGTCAGCAGGAGAAAAATGATCAGTGGGTGATTCGTTTATCCAAAGCGGTGGGCAAAAATCTTCACCCGTATTGGGAGATTTGGAATTTGCCCATGACTGATCAGGTTGCCCGTGAGCTGAAGGACTTACCCGTTTGGACGGATCATCCAGTTGCGAAATTTGCGATCAAAAAGTGAACAGGAATCCCGCCTTGCTGATTGAACGGATTTAGAACAGGGTTTCTTCATGAATAAGCCCTGGGTCTGGACGCTCCTATTTTTATTGGTGTTGGTCGCCTTCCTGTTACTCGGCAAGAAGTTTGGAGGAAACGTCGTCGAGATCCCCGCATTGTTCACACTTGTCTGTGGCTCACTGCTTGCGGTGACCGGCACGGTGTTGCTTTTGGCGAGGGTATGTGGCGGTGTGAGACAGCCGATTGAGTTGATTAGTCCTTCGTTGTTGATTCTCGCAGCAGGCGCGCTCGGAAGTTATGGAGTGGCGACAATCGCTTTCAGTATTGTTCTCACTGCTTTGCTGCTGGTCGGAGTTCTTCGAAAACGTTCCGCAGACGGCGGTAAATAGGAAAGGCCCCGCGATTTTTAAAGAAGAGCGATGCTATTCAACAGCCTCAGTTTTCTGCTCTTCGCAGTCGTCTTTGTGACGATCTATTTCCTGCTTAAGGGAAGAGTCCGGATCGCCTGGTGCCTTCTCGGTAGCTACTTTTTTTACGGCTGGTGGGATAGCCGTTTTCTGCTGTTGATCATCTTTTCCACCCTTTTGGATTTTTTCCTCGGAAAGAGGATTCATGCCGAAACAGATATCAAGAAGCGGAAGCTGCTCCTGTGGTGCAGCGTTTTTGCCAACCTCGGGACGCTGGCATTTTTTAAGTACTGCAATTTCTTCATCGAAAGCTTTTCCGCTGTTTTGCAGCAAGTCGGGCTATCAGCATCGATCTCGACACTGGAGATCATCCTGCCAGTGGGAATCTCCTTCTACACCTTTCAGTCGATGAGTTACACCATCGACATTTACCGCAAGAAGCTGGAACCCGAGAAGCAGCTGATCAGGTTCGCGACTTACATTGCTTTCTGGCCGCAGTTGGTGGCAGGACCGATAGTGAGAGCCGGTCACCTCCTCCCACAGCTTCGGATCGATCAACGGTTTGATCCCGGGAACTTGGTTATAGGACTGTCTTTTATTCTCTGGGGTTTCTTCAAGAAAGTGGTGATTGCGGATAATCTCGGATTGTATGTAGATCAGTGCTGGCTCGAGCATGAGCTGTCCACCTCGCTCACCGTGTGGTTGGCTGTCTTCTTCTTTTCGATTCAGATCTACTGCGATTTCAGTGGCTACTCGAGTATAGCCATTGGCTTCGCAAAGATTCTGGGGTTTGATTTCCCGCGCAACTTTGCTTCACCCTACTTCGCGAAAGGCTTCTCTGAGTTTTGGAGGCGATGGCACATCTCTCTATCATCGTGGCTGCGGGACTACTTATACATTCCGCTGGGAGGAAATCGACACGGTCGATTTCGCACGGGGATAAATCTGACAATTACCATGTTACTGGGGGGACTTTGGCACGGCGCCAGCTGGACGTTTGTGGCGTGGGGTGGATTGCATGCCTTGTACTTGATTGGAGAAAGAGTGCTGTCGAGGGTGCCCGGATTCTCAAAAATATCGTTGCCGAGCTGGTTAGTAAACCCGTTGAAAATATCCACGGTCTTTGCGCTGGTGTCGTTTGCCTGGATTTTCTTTCGCAGCCCCAGCTTTGAGATCGCAGTGAACCTGATCGAGCGAATGTTGGATTGGGAAGAGTGGCGACCAGAGTTGATCCGCAACAAGCTGTGGGCGGTCAAAGGTCTCGGTCTGGTTGGAATTCTCGTTGTTCTCGAATTGGTAAATCAACGCCTTCCGCTACATAACCTGGCGCTGCGTTCGCCCCTGTTCCGGATGCTGGCCTTTGCTTCCTTGCTGTGGCTTATTTCCTTCTTCGGCAGCTTCGGCAGTAACAGTTTTATCTATTTCCAATTTTGAATCGTTTTCTTCAACGCGGCCTTTGGTGTCTTCTTTTTGCCGGGATTGTTCTGGGCGGTGACCGCATCGGCGGAGCCGCTTTATCTAAGTTGATGGAAGGAGCTGACTTCCGCTATTCCCGTCTCTACACGGAGCGGGCGGGCGGTAAGATTCTGATTGCCGGAAACTCGCGGGGGCTGTCGTTTTTCGAGCCGCATATCGCCGAGGCAACAGGCTACTCGACTACCAATCTGAGTTACAATGGACTACCGCTCGTGGTCGCCTCGGTCTTGCTCCAGGACCACATTGATCAATACGGCAACCCAGAGGTGTTGCTGCTGGAAGTCTCAATGTTGGACGCGCGGATGAGCGAGAGCCTGCTTCCCGCGTTCACAGCCTACGCCAGGCATTCACCCCGACTTACGAAGTTGCTGCGGGATAGATGCCCAAAGGATTTTTATGCGAGTGAGTTGTCCCATTTGTATCGCTACAACTCACAGGTTTTTCAGCGGGCTCTGCATCATCGCAATCGCAGTGATAAGGACTGGCTGGCCACCAACCCCCTGTCTGCAGAACTGCAGGAATCGGTGGCAGAATGGAAACTCGAATTCGCAATCGACCCGGAAGCGATTGAGGCACTGTCAGAACTGTCAAAATACTGCCGTCGAAAAGGTGTCCGTCTCGAACTAGTCACTGCACCCTACTATCCACCCTTCGTAGATAATCTTGCCAATCTCAGTGAACTGCAAAATGCTGCCGGGCAGGCGGCGGGGTTACCCGTACGGGATTTTTCGCTGGAGGTGAAAGGCCCGGAAAATTTCGCAGACTATCAGCACCTCAATCAGGCAGGAGCCCGGAAATTTGTAGAAGCCCTGATTGCGGAAAACGTGCTTCCTGTTTCAACTGAATAGCAACTATTCGATCGGCAACGCACGGTGCGGATATTTTTTCGGTCCGAACAATTTGCGTCCCAGCTTTTGCAATCCGGTTGGCGGATCAACGACCTCCCGAGTCATTTCTTCGCGGTGCTGTAGAGTTGGAGCACCTGGTTCCGGGAACACCTGAGCTGCCTCCTGACCGATATCAGACCGAATATCCTCATCATAGCTGCTATCCACAGCATCCTGATCACCGTGAACCACGATCGGTTGGATGAAGATCATGAGCTCAGTTCTTACCTTGGTCTTGGTTTGATTCTTCGCCGCATTGCCAAGAATCGGAATATTCTTCAAAACTGGAAACCCTGCGTCATCGACTGTTTTTGATTCCGAGATCAGACCGCCTAAAACAATAGTGGAGCGGTCCGCGATAGTTACCGTTGTGTTCAATTCCTGCTTACCGATGATGGGGACCGAACTGTCTGCGACCACCTGCTGACCGACTACCCGGTCGTTAATCTGCACGATATCAAGAGTCACCTCATCGTTTTCATTGATGGTTGGCAGCACCTCCAGTTTGAGAACGACTTCTTTGAAATCAATCGAAGTCCGAACCGCAGCCGTATTGACTTGCCCACTTGCATCAGAAAGGCTTTCTACCGGAACCGGCACTTCCTGACCGGAGGTGATCTCTGCTCGTTTACCGTTCTGGGTATAAACCACAGGGCGCGACAGCACTTTAAATCGATTGGTTTGCTCCAGGGCAGTGACCACCACATTCAGATCAGCTCCCAGCTGGCCATACAAATTCAATCCACTGGCCGGCCCAAACGGAGTGGTGATATTCATATTACGCAAATCAGCGATCGCCGGGTTGGTGCCGATGATATCATTGCGACCGTTGATCAAACCTCCCGAGAATCCTCCCTGGCCAGGACGGTTGTTGTTGAACGGCACAAACTGTTGGATGTAGTCCACACCAAACTCGATGTCGTCCGTTAAACTGAGTTCTCCGATTACGGTCGCCAGGTATACCTGGGATGGCCGCCGGTCGAGACGGTCGATCATATCGAGAACGATCTGTTGTTCCGAGGACGCTCCGATGATAATGATGGAGTTTGCCTGACGGTCTGCAACAATCCGCGTTTTCCCGATCAGAACAGAAATCGGCGCCACTTCATCAATCGGAAAGGCAATCTGGTCGGCTCGCCCTCCCACTTCCGAGTCACCTGCATTGGTCCGGTTTTGGTTGTTGTTGGCGGCATTATTCGCTCCGGTTAAGGTCGCGAGCTGGGAAGATGTCACCGGCGTTGGACGGGTCAAAATTTGGCGTCCACCGGGAAGATTGACTTGCCCTGTTCCGGTATCCTGCAACACATCCACAATTACGGGTAGAATGTCATTCGCCTTCACGTAACGGAGCGGGCGTTCGATGGGTTGATCGTGTTCAGACGGCTGATCAAATTCGTAAATCAATTGCAGGATGTAGGCGGCATCAGTTGGCGAAGCTACCACCATGATGCGATTCAGACGGTCATCGGGAATCAGTTGCGCCGCTGGCTGGTCGGCAGAGCCGATTCCGTTCACCGTGGCTCCACGTTGGGTTTGTGAATTATTGGATCTGCTCTGCTGTTGCGGTTGTCTTTGCTGCTGCTGTGATTGGCCACTCAGGGTCTGATTGTCGCTTTGGCGCTGGCGCTCTTCCATTCGAGCATCCATAGCGGCCTGAATGATCTGAGCGACGACATTCGCTTCGGCGTGCTGCAATTTCACAAACTCCGTGATTAGTGGGGCATCCTGAATCGGGTGATCGATAATCATCCTCAACCGGATCAGCTGACGCACGATCGGAGATGTTTCCGTGATCAAAAGACCTCTCGGGTTCGAGACCGGCGTAATTTTTCCAAACTGGTTCAGAGAAATATGGTTGGCGAAAATGGTCGCTGCGTCTTCGGGGTTGATGTAGTCGAGCTCCATAAAGAAACCGACCAAAGCTTCCCCGGAAGGCAGTTGATTGGCATCGGTATAAATCACGATCCCTTCACTGAAAGAAGGGCTGTCGCCACCGGGGCGCGCCCCCCCGAGAAGAACCTTTACCCGGTTTCCACCTTCCTCAGGCATCAGGACATAGCCATTCACCAGCAGGGTGGCTTCGATGAGACGGATAGCTTCCTGCTCCGATACTTCCTGCGGGGTCACCAGACTGATTTGTGGTCCTTCAAAAATCGAACTGTCCTTGACGATCGGTTTTTTGATCAACCGCTCGTAAATACTCAGGATATCATTCACCGGGTTGAGCGGGAACTGCAGAGACACTGGCGGACCTCCACTAACATTCGTCTGGGGGCCTCCAGCACCGCCGAATCGATTTGCTACCGGACGCCCCGGCTGCTGCAACTGGGGATTCTGCGGTGGTGCGATTCGTTGCGGATCAGGCTGTTGCGCTACCCCTGTCGGTATGACCGGTGAGAAGAAGGAGAAAACGACGAAGGAAGTACCCAAAAAGAGGGTCCGCTTCCATCGGGAATGCGCAAATTCGCTGTTCATGTTAGGTGTTTCCGGAAGACCGGTCTTGAGAACAAAACCCAGGACCGCAGGGAAGTTTCACTTTTTCTCCGCGCATATTCGGACAATTCGCGAATCAATCGGAAAGAAAATCGCAACTTCGCTTCTCATATTTGCGAATTTGGCGAAATTATCAAGGTTTTTGAAGTATTTTCGCTCCGATGCTGGACTTGAACCTGGCAAGGTTTCCGGCAACCTTTCACCTATGAGGACCGTCATTACCGCTTTTGTATTTCTATTCGCATGGGGCCTCGAAGGCAGGACCGAAGGCTTGCCCCTCGATTTGCTGACCAAGAGAAAAATTGTCGTGGAGCATACGATACTGGATCTGAGCGACGACCAAATCGAAGAATCGATCGCGCTTTCATCGGTTACGCTGACAGCGGAACAATGGGAAACCATGCGAAAAGTATCCAAGTTCGCGCCCAAGCGATTGATCAGTTATCCGAACACCTACAACGACTGCATGTGCGGGACAGGTCCTTATGGAATCGCGTTGCCCGGTAAAAAGTTTGGTATTGTGCACTATTCTCTGGATGAAGAACACAGCCTTGGAAAAGTTTGGACCAGCGAGAGGGTGAAAAAAGGTTTCGCCTTTTTTACCATGGATGCACGGGGGCAGTTTTATCTCGATGGCAGACTGGTTCCCTATGCGTCGGTGAAGCAGGAGTTTTCCGAAGGCATCAAGTTACTAACCGGGGAAAAGGATGATTTCTACTTTCAGGTCACCGTCCCGCCCGGGATGAAACGCTCCGACCCTACACTGAAGGATCGCATTGCTGAGTTGGAAAAGCTGGT
>JAHDCN010000106.1 GCA_020629815.1 Verrucomicrobiota bacterium | reverse complement strand
TTTCTTTCCTTCGCCAGGAATGAGTCGGATGCGCGGGATTTGTTGCAGGACTGGCTGATCAAAACAGCTGCGCAGGAGTATCCGGAGGCAGTAAAGAATCAGCGAGCCTGGTTTTTGAAGACGGCTTATCGGATGGCTGTCGATTGGGCGAGAAAAAATGACAGCCGCCGTCGAACTGATCGGAGTTTTCCGATTCGGGAGTTTGCGTCAGAGATCGATCCGGATAGAGAGGAAATTCGAATTTCGGTGGAGGCAGCTCTGCATCGAATGCCGGAAGAGCAGGCAGCTATCCTGCGGTTGAAACTCTGGGATGGATTGAGCTTCCGGGAGATCAGCGAAGTGCTCGATTTGCCGGCCAATACGGTGGCGAGTCGCTACCGATACGGGATCGGGAAACTTCGGGAGAATCTGGAACCTTTGTACCGGGAATTGTGTGAATCATGAGTGATAAGAACTGGGAAAGCGAATTGCAGGGATTGCGTCGGAATCCATTGCCGTCGGAATGGCGGGATGAGCTGTTGGGCGAAGCGAGTGGTGCTGCGAAGGTTTCCGCGTATCCGGTTTGGAGGAAGTTCGCCCTCGTTGCGGCCGCGGCCTGCTGGGTGGCGTCGGCAGTTTTGCACCTGGCTACACCAAAACCGGAGGCTTCACAGATTGTGGTATCGGAAAAGTCGGCCGAACCGATGCGCGGTTTGCTGGCGCGTTGGGATGAGCATCGGGAGTTGTTGAAGAATTTGTAAGAGTATGAGTAAGGAACGAAAGAGAACCTTGATTGGTGGATGTGGGATCTTATTGCTATTGGCGGTGAGTATCTTGATAGCTGTTTTTGCCTACTGGAACTTCACCGGGGCGCGGGAGCTTGCGAATGTGAAGTCGCAGCTCAAAGAAAACGGAATCGCGATAGAGATAGACGAGTTGGTTCAGGAGATGCCGCCGGAGGAGCAGAACTTTGCCATGACTCCACTGATCCGCTCAGCGTTTGAGTTCGATCATGCCAATGGAAAGAATATAGTTTACAAGAATCCGGAGATGCAGGAAAAACTGCTTACGCTCTGCCTTTCGGGCCCTTTGAGTTCAGCATTACCTTTTTGGAAAACCGGCAAACAGGTCGATTGGAATTCGATGGTTGAGAACCTTTCTGAAGAAGGGGAAATTGAGCTGCCGCCCGGTGATGATCAAAGGGGCCGAATTCGGCTCTGGCTGGAAAGTCATCAAGAGGAATGGAGCCAGCTCAAAGATGCCGCAAAGCGGCCTTATTCCCAAACGGAAACCAGTTTCCCGAAGGACTTTTCGGAATCGGTGAACACGCCGGTACCTCACTTGAATCAGTTACTGAGCTTGCAGCGCTATCTGCTGTTGAGGGGGCTCGTCGCGTTGGAAGGGGGAGAAGAGGCAAAGGCAATGGAAGTTTATCGAGTGATGCGCAAAATTTCGGACGCGGCAGGCTCCCAGCCTCTTCTTATTGGGATGTTAGTGGAGTTGGGATGCGTTCAGCAAACGACTACCCTGGTAACGTTCGGCATCGAGAAGCAGCTTTGGTCAGATGCGAGTTTGAAAGAGATTGGCGAAACTATTCAGCCGGATGCGATTCGAGAGCGCGCAGAACGTTCGATAAATATGGAGATGATTTCGCTTCAACTGATGAGCGCAGAATTTCTAAAGACGGCAAGCATGTCCGAATTGCGGTCTACCGCAGCGATGATTTCCGATGAAGGCGGCTGGTCGGTTTTCCCGTTATTTCCTGATGGCGTTTGGGATCACAATGCAGCTATTGGGGCCCGCCTGATGATGAACAACGGAATTCTGCCTTTGCGCACCGGGGACCTATCCACTCGCGAAGATGCGAAAGTATTGTTGGCAAAGAGGAGGGCGTCCAATTTTCTGGCCCGGATAACGGTACCATCCTATGACGCAGTGATTCGGCGGGTTTGGGAGAATATGGCCTACAACGATCTCATATCCGTCGCCTGTGCGGTTGAGCGGTTTCGTCTGGAAAATGGTGCCGTTCCCAATTCGCTGGAACAACTGAATCCGGAATTCCTCCGCCAAATTCCGGCTGATCTGATGAATAAAGGCAAACCGATTCAGTATCGAGTGGATGACCTTGAAAGCGGTCACTACACCCTTTACTCCATCGGTTGGAATCAAACCGATGATGGTGGCAAGGTTGAGTTTCGCGGCAGTAAGCGAAACGCGGAAGTAGGAGATTGGGCATGGTCGATTCCGGTATTGCAGAAACCGGAATAGAATTACCGCAACCGCAGCATCACCTCATTCCGGCGCATGGGGCCGGGAGTCCAGGGCGGATCGTAACCGGCATAGATTGGATTGCCGGCGGTCTTCAGTCCGCGTTTTTCAATCTCGGCGCGCAGCTTTTTCAGCATCGATTTTTTGCTCGCGTTGTCGAGACGACCGGATGTCCGAATCACTGCGAAACGGCCACTGCTCATCTTTTTAATCGAAACATCTTTTGCCTTCGGCTTGGGAACACCGCTGGAAACGACATCTTTTGGAACGACAAACATCATCTCCGCCGTTCTACCGTCGGCAGTGGCAGGCATGAAAACCGGTGTCGTCATTGC
Source organism: Verrucomicrobiota bacterium (assembly GCA_020629815.1). GTDB lineage: Bacteria > Verrucomicrobiota > Verrucomicrobiia > Verrucomicrobiales > DEV007 > Arctic95D-9. The sequence continues at coordinate 6,382 of JAHDCN010000106.1, read as the reverse complement.
GATCTTCTGATCGCCTTCGTTTTCGCCGGAAATAAATTGGAACAGCTTGCCGAAGCCTGAATTCTGATTGGTGGTTTTGGTCGCTGCTGCGACAATCGTCGGGTAGTTCCGAATCTCGAATGAACCGTCTTTTTTCTCCACCTTGTAGGCAGGGGATTCGTAGCCGGCGCGAACCGTTTGCTTGCCGAACCAAAACAGAACTGCGCCGATCAAAAGCAAAGGAAGGAGAATTAACGACTTCTTCATGTGGTTGGTTACGAAGCAGATGCGAAAAAGGATTTAGACCAATTCTCCGGTTAAACCGATAGAATGGCGAATTGGTCTAACGCCTCTTCTTGGCCCGGTCGAATCGACTGCGGCGCTTCTTGCGATTTGTTTCTTCCTGCTCGTCCGGAGTAGCGACGACAGGCTCCGGATCGGGTTCCGGTTCCTCCTCTTTCTTCTCCGGTTTTGCTTTAGGTGTTTTCTTCTTCTTCGGTTTTCGGGTGAGATCCGGTTTCGTCCAAAGGGGCATCCGCCAACCAGTGCGGGTGATCAATGCCTCGAGGATGAAGGTGATCAGGGCTGCCCAAAGCAGCCAATTGCGGATCGAGTGAAATCCGGTCGCCGGTGGCTTCTCCCAGGCATCTTCTAAATCGACCAGCTCGCGACCGCCGCTGGCACGTGCCGTTTCGCGGAGTTCATCGACGCGATCATTGTCGAATGCCCACTCGCTGGAGGTGCCGACCACGACCGGTCCAAAGGGAATTGCCGCACCGCCCACCTGGACTGCACCGCGGATCAGCTCACCTTCTTTTAAATCGACCTTAACGGAGTAGTGGCCGGGAGCGAGTCGGTTCCAGGTTACCTCATCCGTTTTCCCATCGCCTTCGCCGCGGTTGAGAACCAGCCGGGGTGCCTTCAGAGCAAAGGTTTGCTGCCACGGTTCTTCTTCGAAAAGCAGATCAATGGTCAGCTCGGTTCCACTCAAGTGATGGCGCAGTCCGATACCGGGCGGCAGATCTTCGCCCATGAGCCAGCGAGACAGCGTCTGCACAAAGTCGCCGACATCTTCCCAGTTTCTGGTCTTTTCCGAAAACTCTCCGCCGAGCGGAAACGAAACGGCAGCAGTCCGACCAATCCCGCGTCTACCGCTGGCGACCAGTGGTGCGGTGTAGGCATCTTTGGAGAGAAGGGAGGCATCGTCCCCGTCGCGGGTGTAGCTCAGATTATAGCCGTCGATTTCGCCCAGCCATTTCATCTCTTTATTGGAAAGCTCATACCACGCGCCGGTTGCCTGGGTGCTGACCGGTTCTTCGACAAAAGTCGAGCGGGCTACGGAAACGGTTTCCTGCGCAAAGATGCTCGGCACATTGCCCGGATCGGTGGTGAAGAAAATACGGCCGTCGCCACGCGTGGCGATATCTTCGAGAAATGGTGCATCAACATCGCCGCGCTTGCCGAGCCCGATTACGCTGATCGTCGCATTCTCCTTGCGCATCTCGGCAATAAGCTGCTTGTATTTTCCCGGTTCCTCGGAGTCTTGAGCGTCGGAAAATAGAATGATATGGCGCTGGCCCGATGACGACGTCTCCAGACTTTTCCAGGCGGCTTCCAACCCGGTGAAGACAAAAATCCCGCCGCCCATCGACTCAATGGTACGAATCCGGTCAATCAGCTCTCCTCTCGATTTTCCCACATTGAGCAGCGGGGCGATTTCGTGAGCCTGGCTGTCGACGGCATACACAGTGACCGCATCCATCGCGCCCAGTAGCTCGACCGCGCGGGCTGCGCCTTCATTGGCGAGATCCATTTTCGTGTGGCCGCTGGTGACTGTCATGCCCATCGATCCGGATCGATCCATCACGATTGCCATTGCCACCGCCAGCTTGCGATGTTCACTTTTCAGCTCCATCGACACAGGGAGCAGGGGATCGACGGCTGATTCGAAAAACCCACCCGAACCAAAGCTGAACTTGCCTCCGGCCATCATCAGACCGCCGCCCTGCTCTTTGACGAAAAAGGTAAGCGCCTCCAGGAAGTCGTTGGGGAACTCCCAGGCGGGAATATTATTCAGAATCACGGCTCGCGCTCCGGTCAGCGATCCGGGACTCAGGCTCAGGGGATCATCGGCAATCACTACGTCAAACCCCTGCGCGCGAAGAATGGCTGCCACCGGATCATCGGTATATTTGGAAATGAGCAGGATTCTTGGCCCAGCTGTTACTTCGATCCATGTCTCATACGAGTTGTTGCCGGGAAAAGCATCATTCTCCGGTGTGATCTCGACCCGATACCGGTGGGCACCCGGCTTGACGATTCGATCGGAAAAGCGAAAACGCCCCAGTCCATTTTCCACCTCGACCTCGCGCGACAATACCTGTGTTTCGCCTCGATAAATTGCCATCGGCACTTTTGCCGTCGGAGATCCTGCCAGTTGAATATCGACGATGAAAGGCTCGCCGATTTGGATGCGACCGGGCATGTCGAAATCCATGACACGGTAGTCGATCGAGTCCTCTGCCCGAAGCTCCCGAAAATCGAGAGGCACCTCCATCGTGATTAACTTCTCCGAGACACCGGTTAGCGGTTCAGTGCTGTAGCCGTCCGTAAAAACCAGCAGGCGGCTGTGTTTTTCCTGATCAACCCGGGCCAGGACGTCTTGTATCGCGAGGCCCGTCCGGGTCAGGCTCCGGTTGCCGGGGTAGGTCGCTGTTTCGGCGTTGGCCTTGGTGACCACCTCACCCGCGTAATCGACGAAATGGATCGTGTCTTTCGCAGTGGGACGAGACCGCTCCAGAAGAGTGCGCCACTCGCGCTCGTTCTGCGACACCATCCCATCTGCGGACAGAGAGCGATCAATCAAAACCCACAAATCCAAACCTTTACCCCGTTTCACCAACAGCGGATCCGCCAACGCAGCCACTAGTAAAAACAGAAGCAAAATGCGCAGCGGTCGCCACAATTCCAATCTGCGGAAAAACCAGCCGAGCAAAAAGAGCAGAGCCAAAAGAAGAAAAAACTGAGGAGCAGCGAAAGTCACGATTCAGCGCTCAGGATGACGTCAATTGCTCGAGGCAGCAACGAAATTCCCATTCCATCGCCAGGAAACAGTTGATAAAAACAATAAATACCATAAATTAGTATCGACACGCAACAACTCCCAAACAGAAATGACAAAGAAACCCTGCAGGGTAGCACAACGATTTCTTGTGCTCCTATTTGCCGTCCTCGGACTTGGAACGACAAATACCAAAGCTCAGCTGGCCGGCGACAATCCGTCAGTCGATTACATCGTTGCAAAAATTCTTTCCAGCGGTGGCAGCGCCAGCGGGGACTACACGGAATACGCTACGCGCCTTTCCAAGACGATTTCCACCCTTTCGCCGAATCAGCAGTATATCGTTTTCGGATATTTGCCTGATGTTTCCACCACCCCGCAAGGAGGAGGCAATCAACATCCCCCGCGATCTCCTTTGGAAACAGTTGATGTCGGGGTATCAGGTGACTTATCCATTATCAACTATCCGGAGCTTCCGCCTCTTGAGTTTGATGGAAATGATGCCATCCCGGTGGATATCGATGGAACCATCGTTCTGGAAAGCTCTGCAAACGGCACGGTAGCTGTGGCAGGAGATCGTGGTAACAACAATTTGGAGCCTTTTGAATTCGAAGGGTTTGGCGATGTGATCGATCTCGATGGTGATTCACCGTTGGAATCGAGTGTAACCAACGCACCTCCACCCAAGGTAGACAGCGTTCCTGGTGGGAAAGAAGACGATGGCCGTGGCCGTGGTCGAGGCCACGACGATGACGACGACGACCGGGGTGACGATGATGACGACGACGATGGGGATGATGACGACGACGATGACTGATCGAGTATCCGGATAAGTCTCATTCCTCGTTGCGTACCAAAGCAAATACCTGCAGTTTCCCGGTATGGGAAAATTGCAGGATCAAACCGTGATTGTTACCGGTGGCGGCAAAGGCATCGGCGAAGCTATTTCTACGACATTTGCTGCCGAAGGCGGCCGGGTGGCCGTATTTGAATTTGACGAAGTGGCCGCAGGCGAAGTAGTCGATCAAATCACGAAAGCGGGTGGAACTGCAGAGGCCTTTCCCTGCGACGTTTCCGATGCTGACAGCGTGAAGAGTGCAGTCGATGCCGTTGCCGAAAAGTGGGGCTCTATCGATGTATTGGTCAACAATGCCGGGGTCGCTCACATTGGCACCGCCTGCTCCACCGGCCCGGAAGACTTTGAACGGGTTCTCAATGTCAACGTGAAGGGTGTCTATCACTGTCTTCATTTTGTGCTGCCGCAAATGGTCAAGCAGGGCGGGGGAGTGGTGCTCAATATGTCTAGTATCGCTGCGGTCGCCGGTTTGCCGGATCGGTTTGCCTACTCCGCAAGTAAAGGCGCCGTCCATACCATGACCCTTTCGGTGGCTGCCGATCACTTGAATGACAAGATTCGCTGTAACTGCATTTGCCCGGCCCGTGTTCACACGCCCTTCGTTGATGGTTACCTGGAGCAAAACTATCCTGACAATCGCGACGAGATGTTTGCCAAATTGTCTGCTGCCCAACCAATCGGTCGGATGGCTAAACCGGCAGAAATCGCCAACCTGGCGCTGTATTTATGTAGTGAAGACTCGTCGTTTATCACAGGCCAGGCCTTCCCCATCGATGGCGGCTACATGAACTTGCGACCGTGACGGGGGAACATTCGGTTTGCGAAGGCAGGTCAGCGTTTCTATGTGCAGGTATTCCTGCCCGCGTTAGGCTTTAGAATTCAGGAAATTCGTTCCGTGGCGACTTCACCGCTAGACCGTCGGCTCTGGTAAACCATCAGCTGGACTTACCACCCCGGTGGCACTCGTTCCTTGCGCCACATGAGTATAGATCTGCGTCGTCTTCACATTGGAATGTCCGAGTAATTCCTGCAACGTTCGGATATCGACCCCTTTCTCCAGTAGATGAGTTGCGAATGAATGCCGTAGGGCGTGTGTCGTCACTCGTTTTGTGATTCCAGCCTCCTTAGCTGCCTTGCGTAGTTTTGCTGAGTAAACTTTCTCGTGGATGTGATGCCGTCGCTGAATTCCGCTCACCGGATCAATCGATTCCTTCCTTGCGGGGAAAATCCAAAACCATGACCAGTCCTCACCGGCTTTGCCCAGCTTGCGCTCCAAGGCGTGGGGAAGGGCGACCCCGGGGCGTTCTTGAAGTCGATCCTGTTCAAAAACCTCCCGGGTCTTCTCCGTCCATTCCTGAAGTGGTTGCACCAGTTTCGATGGCAAAACAGTCACCCGGTCGCGGTTGCCTTTGCCGCTGCGAACCGTGATTTGCCGCCGCTCGAAATCGATATCTTTGACACGTAGCTCTACCAGCTCGGCAAGCCGCAGGCCTGCTCCATATTGGAGTTCGGCAGCCAGGCGACAGGTTGGATCGAGCTGATCGAGGATCTTCGAAATTTCCTCCAGACTCAGCACCACCGGGATACGTTTGCGCGTCTTCTGAAAGCGAACTTCCAAATCCACTTCTTCCATCCGACACACGTCTTTGAAGAAGAAAGCCAATCCATTTAATGCCTGTTTCTGTGTGGAATAGGCCACTCGCCGCTCCGTGACCAGGTGACTCAGAAATTCACGCGCTTTGCCGGGATCCATGGCCGCCTGTTCCGAGCCGGCAAAAGCTGCAAACCGTGCCGCCCAGGATCGGTAGGTTTTCCGGGTATTCAAAGCCAACCCGCGACGACATCCGGCGTTCTCTACCGAACGGGATACCCGCTCGGGTATGGATTGTGGAACGTCCAAGTCTCGGTCCTGAAAAAGTTGGAGCCATTTGGTATACCACCGCATTGCTTCCGCCCAGTTGTCCAGCTGCCATTGCTCACGCGGCTTTGACTGAACCTGCGTCTTCCAGAAAATCACGGTTGATTTACGCTCCGCCGCAAGATTCTTACGCAATCTCCAACGCTCAAACCAGTTGAGAAACCAAGTGTAGCGCTCCTTCTCTGCTCGGCTGCAATCCCGGGAAGCTTCCAGGTCGGCATGCCACGGCTGAGTAACATTGGAATCGTCTGAAGTGTTCATTTTTACAACTACAGTTCAATTGAACGTGTTTTGCAACCAAAAAAAGCGAAAATGAACTTCACTTGGGTTTAATATTTGGATATACGTAAGGATATATCAGTTGTTTAAACAGATTAAGTATTTAGGAAAACTAAAATGAAATGCCTAAGAGATGTTTTTGAGTTTACTGTGTTTGTTACCAGAGAGTTGCGAAAAATGATCAAAGCTGAATTTGCAACAAGAACGAGTAACGTATATCATTTTACGTTCCTATAATAAAACTGTTGGACGAAAAACGCTTCGCGTTAAAAACCTAGTTCATCATTAT
>JAHDCN010000105.1 GCA_020629815.1 Verrucomicrobiota bacterium | reverse complement strand
AAGCGGGATCATCATCTTGGACTCGAGCCGGTCGGTCATCTCAACAAAATCCCGGAGCAATTCGTCTGCCACCTGCGCTACCAATTCGAGAAGAAAGAACTCAGTCCCGGGCGGCCCAGTTTTCAGATCGGTCACCACATGATCAGTCTCGGTATTTCGCCCGATGGAGGTCACCGCGTTAAATTACCAAATGATGGACCGTACTTTCAAGAGCCAGATTCAGAAATGGCACTGAATGAGTGGATCGATTTGGTCATTGAATACAAAAAGGGAACGATTCGGATTACCGTCAATGGCGAGGGCGGAACCTACGAACACGAGAAGGTGACAATCGAAAACCCCAAGGATAAACATGGGCCGCGCTTCACTTTTAAGGGCGGCGAAGGATCGCGAATTCTATTCGATTCAGTCCGGCTTTGGGATTGCAGCGGAAGCGAGTGAAAAGCTCACTTCTTTCGCCCAATACTCCAGGCGTGACTGGGTAGGGGCAGGTAGTCGCCTTCCCGAATCATCCAGCGGTCGAGGTTTTCGCGAAGCTTGGTTTCGATTGATTCAAAGTCCGCATTGCCTGCCAGGTTGTGTAACTGGAACGGATCCTCTTTTACTTCGTATAGCTCGAACACCGGTCGCGATTCGGAGAAATACAGACGCTCGTGAATTGGCTTTAGGCTTCCCGAATGATGTGCCGTCTGGACTGCGTCCCATGCGATATTTTTCGTGGCCATATCGACCGGTGTGTAGCGGCGATCAGGAAGAGCGTTGTAGATGAAGTGGAATTCATCAGTCGTGATGGATCGCGACAAATCGAAACCATCACTGCGAGTAATTGGCCCCCAATGCCAACCGCGTTCCGCGAAAACTTCGGAGCGCCCCTGCGTCGATTCACCGAGCAGCACTGATTTGAAACTTTTGCCGGTCATTCCCGGGGCCGGTTCGAGGCTGGCGATATCGAGTAGGGTAGGGGCCAGGTCGGTGCCGCTGACCAGTGCCTCGCTCACGACTCCTGCTTTGATTTGATTCGGCCAGCGAATCAGTAGCGGCACATTAATTCCCCGTTGGTTAAGCGTGCCTTTGCCCCGCAAGAGAGCCTCGCCGTTGTCACCCATAAAAATGACCACGGTGTTTTGTTTCAGTTTCCGTTCTTCGAGGACGCTCATCACCTGACCAAAACCGGTGTCGAGATCACGCACCTCGGCGAGGTAACGGGCATAGTCGAGGCGGACCTCAGGAAGGTCCGGCCAGTCCGGCGGCAGCTGCAATGTGGCCGGATCAATTCCGTCATGGTCATCGCCCCATTTGCGGTGCGGTTGGCTGAATCCGAAATAGAGGAAGAATGGCTTCGCATCGGGTGCCTTGTCCAAAACGCTGCCGAAGATGTCCGAGATTTCGTTTAGAGTTTCGCCTTTGGTTTTTATTCCCTGAACGAAGTGATCGAAGCGGGATTCGAATGTTTCACCGCGAACGTTTTGCTCCACAAGAGCTTCGGTAATGTGGTCGGCGTCATTCTTTTTTCCATCAAGATGCTGATGCCGTCCGTCGATCCCGATCCAATATCCCGAGGCGCGCAGGATATCGGTAAAGAAAGGCGTATCCGCCGGCGCCGGTTGAGAGAAACGCGTCGCTCGAATACCGATGGGTGATCTCCCGGAGAAAATCGACGTGCGCGAGGGCGCGCATTGCGGAGAGGCGGTGTAGGCGCGGTTGAACCGCATCCCTTCCTTTGCGAACTGATCGAGATTGGGCGTTAAGCCGAAGGTGGTGCAATTGGCACAACCGTAGGCGCCGAGATGCGGGAGACTGTGATCATCGGACAGAATGAGCAGGATGTTTGGCTTGTCGGTGGAGTGAGCAAAACTGAACAGAAAAATCAGGAGGCAGGCAAGTAGGCTGCGTTTGGCAAATCCCAACCGTCGGAAACCATGACCTAACAGGGTATGGTCGCTGACCCAACAGGGTTGAATGGCCGGGGGGCGGATAGGCTTTGCGGATGCGTGGGGACACGCATCCCTACCTCCAGCAATCCGAGCGATTTGGCTGAGCCTATTCTCGTCAATCATCCTACTTACCTTCCTTGTATTCTTTACCGGTGCACTCTTTCCACCAGGCGTGCCAGGCACTATCCAGTTCTTCGACGAGCTCTGGCTTCTTGTCCGCAAGGTCGTTTAACTCGGTTCGGTCTTTGCTGAGATCGTAGAGTTCCCACTTGTCGTTGTTGTGACGAACAAGTTTCCAATCGCCTTTTCGAACCGCTTTGCCGCCGCCCCACTGCCAGTAGAGATTGCCTTCGCGTTCGAGCGGCTTGTTGTGAAATGCCTTAGTAATTTCGATCCCCTGGCCATTGGCAGGATTTTCCGCTCCAGTGAGTGCTGCCACGGTTGGGGCGAAATCGACGAGGTGAACCGGATCGCGGCAAATTCGACCGGGTGCTTTGATTCCGGCGGGCCAGTGAGCAATCATCGGCGTGCAAATCCCGCCCTCGTGGCTCTTGGTTTTAAAACGACGCAGCGGAGTGTTGCTGACACAAGCCCAGCCCTGGTCGTAGGCATCGTAACTGTCCACGCCTCCGACCGGTACATCGCCCCTGAAATTGCCCACCCGCTTGGTGGGATTTTCGGCGCAGCCACCGTTGTCTGATAGAAAGAGAATCAGGGTGTTTTCGAGCCGCCCTTGTTTCTCGAGCAGAGCAATCACCCGACCAATATTGTCATCCATTCGCTCCATCATCGCAGCATAGACTTCCATCTGTTCAATGCGCCGCTGACGAATCTCGGGCTTCAGCGACTCCCATTCAAACTCATAGTCGGATGGCGATAGGGGAGCCGTCTCCGGATCGATCAAACCGGATTCCACCTGTCGCTGGTAGCGCGCATTGCGAATCGCGTCGTAGCCTTCGTCATATCGACCGCGACATTTCTCAATGCTTTCCTCCGGTGCATGCAGTGGCCAGTGCGGAGCGTTGTAGGCGAGGTAGAGAAAAAACGGTTTCTCATCATCAGCACTTTCTTCCAGCCACTCGATTCCTTTGTCGGTAAACACATCGGTGGCATACCAGTCAGCTCGATCAGGAATAAAAGGCTCGGTAATTTTGTCCTCATCGAGAATCCATTTGTAGTGCTCGATTCGCGCCGGATCGGCTGCTCCGGGTGCCGGTGCGTTTCCCGGATTCCAACAATTGATCGCTCCCCCAAGAAATCCGTAGAAGCGGTCAAAGCCGCGGGTTCGTGGATCAAACTGAGCATGATGCTTGCCGGACCAAAAGGTATGATAACCAGCTGGTCGGAGTACTTCGCCCAGTGTTGTGGTATTAACGAATTCACGATCAGATTCCTGAAACCACTTCCCCGTCAGCAGGCAGGTTCGGGTGGGGAAACACTTGGCGGTATTGTAGGCCTGTGTGAACAGAATGCCGTTTTCTGCCAAGCCATCCAGATGAGGAGTTTTGATCTCAGCGCCCATGCAGCCGAGATCGGAATACCCCATGTCATCGGCAAGAATGATGAGGATGTTGGGCTTGCTCTCTCCGAAGGCGGCGGCTGAAACGAAGAAGTACAGAGCCGCCAATACCGCGATGATTCTCATGGAAGTGATTTAGTTGTTTGCGAACAGTTCACTGCTCACCACCAGGAGAACCAGATCCTTCAAGCCGTTTCCTTTCGCCTCGAGATCTTTGAGGATCCGGTCGATTTCGGGACGATCTTGAATGTCTAACTCTCGCCCGAGAGCATAGGTCAGCAATTTTTCCGTCAGGCAACGGGCGAACTGATCTTCTTTTGCCAGTAGGTGCTCTTTGAATTGCACGACACCATCAAACTCCAGACCGCCCTTCAAGGTGCCGCTGGAATCAATCGGTAAGCCTCTCTCGTTTTCGCCGTATTTCTCGCGCCAGCCGCCGATGGCATCAAAGTTTTCCAGAGCGAAGCCGGGTGGGTCGATGCTGCTGTGGCATTCTGCGCAGGTCTTGATCTCGCGATGCTTGATCAACATGTCGCGGATGGTCGAAGCACCACGGATGTCGGGTTCGAGGCCGGGCACATCCGGCGGAGGCGGTGCGGGCACCTCACCCAAAATCTGTTCGAGGATAAAGACGCCGCGAACTACGGGAGACGTATCGACTCCGTTCGCGGACGCCGTCAGGAAGGAGCCCTGGCCAGTCAAGCCACCGCGGCGACGATCGGTTAAACTCACCTTTCTGAATTCGAGGCCCTCGACTTCGCCGATGCCATAGTGCTTGGCGAGCGGCTCATTGAGAAAGGTGTAGTCGGAATCGAGGAAGTTCCGGATCTCGCCATTTCGCTCCAGCAGGTCGCGGAAATACATCTCCGTTTCCGTCGCCATCGCGGCACCCAGTTGATCCCGGTAGTATTCCCGAAACACTTTGTTCCCCGGTGGCATCTCGCCGATGTTTTTGTAGTGAAGCCAGTCGTAGAGAAACTCTTTCACAAAGCGATCTGACTTCGGATTTTTCAGCATCCGTTCCGTTTGGGCCACTAGATCGATGTTTCCGCCAGCCGCAGCTTCGAGTAGTTCTGCATCGGGCATCGACGAATAGAGAAAGTAGGACAAACGGGAAGCCAAAGCGTAGCTGTCGAGTTGGCCTTCGCCTTGATCCAGGTAAAGGAAACCGGGCGACGCAAGGATTGCCTGGAATCCGAGCTGAAGTGCTTCGAGATCATTGACGTCGTCTCGCTTCTTCGCCTCCAGAACCATTGCCTTGATCTCGTCCAATTCGCCTTCTTTGAGTGGGCGACGGAATGCCGCCTCAGCGAAAGCATTCAGTCGCTCTTCGATCTTCCCGGGAGAGACTTTGTTCGACTTAGTCATCTCACCATAAAGAGCCGTCTGTCCCTTCGGTGGCCATTCTTCTTTGTGAGGGCCTTTGACCTGAAACTCATAGACATGCAGCTGCGGGCCCTGGTAGGCCTTGAAGAAATCGTGCCACCGATCGAGTCCCTCACCGCCCTTCTCCAGGAAAGGTTTCATGTGTTCGAGATCCTTGCCTTCACCGTTCAGAACAATACGCATCAGGTTCTTCGCTGCGCCGGGGCCGTTGCCCATTCGAATTTCCGGTTGGTAGCCTTTTTCGATATAGACATCCCACTCGAACCATTCCGGTTTCTCATTATCCAGTTTTTTCCGAACCATGACCCGTGTGTCGGACAGGCTTCCTCGACGATCGACTGCGCGAATCTCGAGAACATTCAAATCGCCCGGCTTTGCTCCCGCTTTGGCGAGCGCAGTGGGGTAGGGGTGGTTAATCCCGAGCGAGGCGATTTTTACCCGGACGGTATAGGTGCCGCTTGCCGGGGCTCCGTCCATCGCCCAGGGGCGAAAGCCCACTGAGCCACCGCGATCGTGACGCCCTACCAGTTTGGTATAGTTGTATTCGTCGTAGTTGGGCCGGTAGCGGTCAAAGGTGTAGACGTTGGGCTGCGGAATATCGACAAGGTCTTCAGGTGCCTTTTTGAAATGAAACGGGTGCCAGCTGGCCCACAGGTTCATCTCTGGCGCTTTGCTGAAATTGGTGGCTTTTTGAACGATGGTCTCGGCCGACTTTAGGTATTCTTCGAGTAGCAGATTCGAGGTCACCAGAGCTTCTCCATTATTGTCGAATCCGTGAAGAGCCACATCGCGGGGGAAATCCGCAGCGGGATCCCACATGTCGGTTCGCACCCCGAGAAGATCCTCAATGGTGTAGCGATACTCGGATGCGTTCAATCGCCGCAAGACGGTGTGGCCGCCGGAGGATTTCATACTCGCCTGGGCTTCGGCGATCTTGCCGGAGATGAATGCGATCATCGCCGCCCTTTCCTCGTCCGTAGGCTCCGGCTCATCTTCCGGAGGCATCTCAAACAGGTTCAGTTGATCGACAATTTCCTGCCAGTGTTCGACCGCCTCGAAATCTGTCATTTCCAGAGTTAGGCCGTCGAAGCGCCGTTTGCCCTTTTGGGTTTCTTCTCCGTGACAATCGATGCAGTACGTTGCCAGAAATTTGATTGGATCTGCTTCGTTAGCAGTAGCAGAGGCGATCAAAAAAGCTCCCAACGAGGCGAGCCCTGTCCATTTGAAAAAAGGATTCATCGTTATGTAAGAGAGAGAATTTTACGCCAATGCATCCAGAGTCCCCGTGCTCCGACCGAAGCTTTCGTCTTCGACCCCAAACCACTGCAAAAGCGTGAGCCACAAGTTCGAGAGTGGCACGCGCTTATGATCTTCCTCAGGAGCGATGTAATGCCCTTTGTGCTGGAAGCCTCCGCCCGCGACGATGACTGGAAGATCGCGGTTATGGTGGCCCGAGGCGTTACCCATGCCGCTTCCAATCACGATGGCTGTCTTGTCAAAAACCGTTCCACCGCCTTCGACTGGCATCTCCTTCAGGTGATCCATGAACTTGCTGAACTGCTTCATGAAATAGGTTTCCACGACAAACAGCTGATCAATTCGCCCCGGACTTTTTCCGTGGTGAGAAAGCCCGTGATAGGAATCCAAATCCAGCTCAGCCGTGGCGAATCCCATCGGCAGCTCAAAGGTGCATACCCGAGTGGAATCTGTCTGCAGGGCAAGGGCATTCAGCCGCAACATCAGCGGCATGATCTCCAGATGCATTCGCTCGGCTTCTTCGACTCGATTTATCTCCACTTTTGGTTTGGGTTTGCCCAGCCAATCCTGCGACATCTGTAGGGTTTGCTCCACTTCACGGACGGATGTGAGATACTGATCGAGCTTATCTTTGTCCGCCTGATTCAGGTCATTGGATAGCTTTTTGGCGGAGCCGTTCAGCGCATCGAGGACAGAGGCACGAAGGGAGAGTCGCCTGCGTTCTTTGGACTTCGAATTCTCGTCGCTATCGACAAACAAAGCATCGAACAGTCGGGCAGGATTGTTGATCGGCGGAATCGTAATGCCTGATCTCGTCCAGCAAAGTTTCGTTCCCTGGTCGAGTCCAGTAGTGAGAGAGCGGTAGCGGGTTTTACTGCCGACGGATTCAGCGGCCCGTTGATCGATTGTGATATTCTTGGCAGCGAATCCGGAGGCCTCCTCAGTTCGGATTCCGCTCAAAAAGGCATGCACACAGGCGTGACCACCGTTCAGACCGTCGTCCAAATTAGAAAAAACCGTGAAGTCTTTTTTGTGAGGTGCGAGGGGCTCAAGAGTCGGACTCAAATCATAGTCCAGTCCGCCTTCGCCTTTGGGGAAAAAGTTGCCGGGATAGAAGCCGAGGTGATTTGCCATACATACGAGTCGCTTTGGCGAAGGAGCCAGTGTCTCGGCCGCGAAGCCGGTATTCAGACTGTCGAAGGCAGGAAGTGCCAGAGTGACGCCCATTCCGCGCAGGAAATGGCGACGATCGAGGGTGGAGTTTTTAAGCCGTGGATTCATGGGTTGTTTGGTAAGTGATGAGTAATTAATCAGGGTAGTTCCCCGAGGCGATTAGAACGCGAATCTGATCCGCGCTGGTGCTGACATCGAAACTGATTTTTAGACGGGTACGATCCGGAGAGAGGGTGACGACATCATTCACATTGATCCCCCTGCGTTCGATTCCGGAAAAGTCGGTCACGGAATAACCCAGGGTCGAATCCGATTGGATCAGCAGTTCTTTCTGCAGAATCAGCCCGATTACTGGTCGATCGAATTTCAACTCTCCAACAAAGGTCTGCTTTTGTTGCGTTTCCGGAGAGTTGCCGGGATGATATTGAAGTAGATAGCTGTCGACGGTCGTCGATTGCTGCAACTGAGTGCTCCGCTTGCGAAAAGGACGCTGATAGGTTCCGGGTTCAACTCCATCAATTGCGAAGCCTTTGGGCAGTTCCACCTCCTCCCGTTCAGGAAACAAAACCAGCGATTCCGGATCATGCACCTTTCCCGGATTGGGACGCTGTGATGGTGTCGCCAACTTGACCCGACCACTGACTGCTTCGATGCCGAACGACAGCTGCCAGCTTTCGGCGAACTCCCCTTCGGTGTAGGGAATTTCCTTTGGTTCAGCCTTCGGTTCGCTAACGGAAACCGCACTGCCGGCGTAGAGATGTTGATCGTTGCCCAGCTTCACTTCGCCTTCAAAAACCGAGATGGCAGTATCTCCCGCAGGAGATACTTCGACCCCGAAAGCCGTGCCGAGATCGATGACTTTTTCAACCGGGGTAGTAAGGGCAAAGCCTTTGATCTTTCCGGGGACTCGCACGGTTGCCTGACCCCGCAGTAATTCCGCTGAATTGGGGCCTTGAACGATTAACTCCGCTGGAGCGACAAGAGCCAACTTAGCGCCGGATTCAAACTTCAAGGCGATGCGTCCTTCCTCCAAAGATAGGCGTTTTCCCGGAGCCAGTGAGTCGCCGCTGGTTAACTTGAGATCGGCTTTTCGGATACTTTGCACGATTGCAACCGACTCCGATTGACTGGAGAAATTCACCGTCAGCCAACTAACTCCGGCAACGACTAGTGCAGCCGCAGCGGCAATCCATGTCCGGCGTTTTTGGCTCGAGGTAGGGAAGGGGACGATCTTTTCCTCTGGTTCAGCTGTGGAAAGATCGGCATCAGCGCGCACGCATTCCCGAAGCTGTTGGTCGCGAAAATTCAGCCGTACGAACTGTTCACGATTGGCCTCACTGGCCTTTAACCAGGATTCCAGTTCTGCCAGTTCCTCGATCGATAGATCGTTGTCCAGCCATCGTTCCAGATCAGAGTCGTTCATTGTGCAGTTTGCATTTGGCGTTCCACGCAGACGGCGAGCTGCTCACGGATTCGCTGCAGCGTTACCCGGATGCTGCCGGCGTTGCGATTCAGTTGCAGACCCAGTTCTTTGGAATTGAGCTCATCGACATATTTCAATCGCACCAGCTGGCGCGATTTTTCCGGCAGCTTGGACACACAAGTCTGCAGAGCTGCCGCTTCGTCGGACATTTCCTCGGCGACCTCAGTCCATTGATCAGTGAGCTGATCCATCAATTCAGAATCGAATTGAACCACATTGCG
>JAHDCN010000586.1 GCA_020629815.1 Verrucomicrobiota bacterium | reverse complement strand
AGCAGAAAGTTCGACTCACTGTAGGACTCGAAGTCGAGCGTGAGATCACCAATCTTATCGACTGGCACGATTCCTCCCAGTGGACCACCCACCTGGATCGCTTTCACCGGCACTTTGAATCCGCCGCCGAGTTCTTCGACGATTTGCTTCATTGGCGTGCCCATGGCGCACTCATAAAGACCGGGTTTGTTGAAATTGGAATCCAGCGAAACCAACTTCGGCCCCGCTGATTTTTCGGTGCCAATCTTCGCGTAGGCTTCACCGCCGTTGCGAATGATGAAAGGAATATTGGCAAAGGTTTCGACGTTATTGACCACGGTTGGCTTGCGGAACAAACCTTCGACGGTCGGAAACGGCGGGCGCACCCGCACTTCGGGCCGGGCTCCTTCGAGCGAAGCCAGCAGCGCAGTTTCCTCTCCGCAAATGTAGGCTCCCGCTCCCATCACCGTTTTCAGCTGAAAATCAAAACCGCTGCCGCAGATGTCTTTGCCGAGCAGACCGGCATCGTTCAGCTCCTGGATCGCTTCATTAACAATCGTCACAGAATCCGGATACTCTTTGCGAATGTAAAGCACACCCACCTGGGCTCCGGTGAACCAACCTGCGACCATCATGCCGAACAACAAATTGTGCGGAGTTTTCTCCATCACGTATTTGTCGATGTAAGCACCCGGATCACCTTCGTCGGCGTTGCAGACGATGTATTTCACATCACCTTCCACTTGGCGGCAGCTCTGCCATTTGAAACTCAGTGGAAAACCTGCGCCTCCCCTGCCCCGTAGCTTGGAAGCTTCCAACTCTTTGTAAACTGCGTCCCGATCATCCGCTTTCAGCAAATCTTTGAAGGACGCATACATCTCGTCCAAACCGGGAAAATCTGCAGTGAGAATTGGTTCATCAAGGCTGCATCCGACTGCGTAGTTGTCGGAGTCGTCGCCCTCTCCTTTTTCGAAAAGGTTCTTCAGTTCGTCAGCACTCTTGCCGGAATAGTTTTTGTCCTCGTAGTGAAAAGCACCACCTTCGTGACAACGACCGAGACAGCAAATGTGTCCGATCTCTTCTTCCGAAAAGTGCTGCTCCAAATTGTCGTGCAAGTCATCCTGAGTCGCGGCGCAGAGACAGGCCGAGCCGTTGCAGACGAACACTTTCTTGTTCTCGTTTTCCTTTTTCAGGAAATCGTAGAAGGAAACCGCACCGAGCGTCAGGGCTTCACCGACAAGATACTCATCGGCCAAATCCTTGACGATTTCGTCTTTCTCCGCCGTGCCTGTGGCTTCGGCAGCTTCGACCATTTTCTCGAAGTAATTCTTTTCAATTCCCTTGCGGTAGGAAAGCGCGCTGATGTTTTTCGACATAAGGAGTAGCAAAAATTTGGGACCTAACAGGGTATGGTCAGTGACCTAACCCTGTTGGGTCAGAGAGCATACCCTATTGAGTCAGCGATCCAAG
>JAHDCN010000104.1 GCA_020629815.1 Verrucomicrobiota bacterium | reverse complement strand
GGGTATTTCTTACCTGCGTCGCATTCGAACCAGGCCATGTTCTCTACGATACCGAGAATCGGCACGTTCACCTTGGTAAACATGGAGGAAGCTTTTCTCGCATCAATCAAGGCAATCTCTTGAGGTGTTGTGACAACCACCGCTCCATCGAGCGCTACTGTTTGCACAATGGTAAGCTGAATGTCGCCGGTTCCCGGAGGTAGATCGAGGATCAAATAGTCCAGTTCACCCCAGACACACTGACGCAAGAACTGCTGGGTGTATCGAGTCGCCAACGGTCCTCTGACAATGACGGGAGAATCGTCGCCAACGAGAAAACCCATGGAAACAGCTTTGATCCCGTGAGCTTCGATTGGCACAATTTCATTCTGCTCTGTGGCCATCGGCTGCTCATCCTCAGCGCCGAGCATCAGGGCGACGCTGGGGCCATACAGGTCACAATCACACAGGCCTACTTTTGCTCCGGCACGCTGTAGTGCGATTGCCAGATTCACTGAAACGGTGGACTTGCCGACACCGCCTTTTCCGCTTCCCACTGCGATAATTTTCTTCACACCGGGAATGCTGCTCTGACCCGCTGCCGGATCTGAACCTGCTCCGGAAACCGGATCGGGCGGATCGCTGATTTCAATCTCAAAAGATACCTTTCCGATTCCTTCGATAGCTTCCAATGCTGCTACTCCATCGCGATGAATTTGTTCGGGAATCGCTGCATCACGAGTTTGCAGGGCGATTGTCACGGTTACGTCAGATTGGTCGGAAACCGTAATGTCTTTTACCAGGCCAAAGGAAATAATGTCCCTGCTAAAGCCCGGATAGCTGACTTTTCCCAAAGCAGCGCGAATAGAGTCTTCGTTGATCATGTTGCGTCGCAGGTATTACGTGTCACAGAGGAAAAAGAGCAAAGGAAATGTGCAAACTTACTTCTTTTGATTTGGCTTCTTCTTCTGGTCTTTGAATTCCCAGTTGGGAGACGGAGTATGTGCTTCGGCAAAGATTTCCTTCGCCCGGGCTACCAGTTTGGGTTTTTTCGCGGCGAGATCATTTTCTTCACCCACATCTTTGCTTAAGTCGTAAATCGCAATAGGGCTGTTAGGATTCTTATTGATGTCCAATTGCACCGCTTTCCAATTTCCCCAGCGAGCTGCTTTTCTGCCACCTCTTTCATAAAATTCCCAGTACAGATAATCGTGTTTTGGCTGTTCGCCTTTGCCCTTCAGCTCCGGCAGAATGGAAATTCCGTCAATCTTCTTCGGTAGCTCTGCCTGTGCCATTTCGCAAAATGTCGGCAGCATATCCCAGTGAGCGGAGACCAGCTCACTCGTCCGGCCGGCTTCGATTGTGCCTGGCCAGCGCGCGAGTAGCGGCACGCGGATGCCGCCTTCTGTGAGATCGCGCTTGTAACCGCGCAACGGACCATTGCTATCGAAGAAGTCCGGTTGATGACCGCCTTCTTTGTGAGGGCCGTTGTCGGAGGAAAATAGAATCAAAGTGTTTTCATCAATTTTCAGTTCGTCGAGAAGATCAAGTAACTCACCAATATCGTCATCGACCAGCTTCATCATGCCGGCAAAGGCAGCGACTGGATTGGTAATTGTCGCACCACCATACTTGCCAACTTTGTCTTCAAACTGGGGAAATTTTTTCCGAAACGGAGCCGCATATTCTTCAGGCACCTGCATAGCGGCATGTGGAATCGTAATCGCCAGGTAAGCAAAGAAAGGCTTGTCTTTGTTGGCCCGAATAAAGGACAGGGTCTCTTCCTGAGTTGGAGTCTGAGCGTATACCTTTTTGTCGAGCATGACCTTTTTGTCATTCTTCCAAAGATGGGTCGGATAATAGTTGTGCGCCTGACGCTGACAATTGTAGCCGTAGAACACATCAAAATGCTCTTTAGGATCACTGGGAGATCCCGGTGCTCCCAGTCCCCATTTTCCAAAAGCACCGGTAGCGTATCCAGCTTTGGACAGCAGTCTCGGGATTGTAACAATATCAGCCGGCATTGGGGCCTGACCCTCGGGCTGTATTTCGCGGTTACCCCGGACATAGGCATGACCGGTGTGGAGACCTGTCATCAAAACGCAACGAGTCGGAGCACAGACCGTGCTGCCGGAATAGTGCTGGGTAAACTTGATGCCTTCGGAAGCGAGTCGATCGATATTTGGCGTAGAGAATTTCTTCTGCCCGTAGCAGCTGATGTCGCCGTAGCCCGCGTCATCGAGCAAAATGTAAATGATGTTGGGTTTTTCCGCAGCAGCGGCAGAGGAAAAAATCAGTAGCACCAGAGCGCAAAGCAATCGCTGAATCATCCGCGAACTATAGGAAGACTCATCAGGGATTCAATCGCTTCTGTAATCTGATTCGGGGAAACCGGTAGGAAGAGGCAGCAAGATTCCCGATGAAAAAGCTCTTTCTCTATCCCCTCCTGGCAAGCTGTATGATCTGGCAAAGCTGCAAGACCAATGAAACGTCTGCGGCAAAACCGATCGAACCAGTCACAATTACTCTTGATGGCAATGTCGACGAACTATACACCGCAGCCGAGATGGCGGGCACCTACCGGATCATTGGCGATACCAAATTCCCTGGATTTTCCCAGCCCGCAGAGAAAGTAGTGAAGATCACGAACCTCGGCCCCGGACGGATTGGCGTGGAGTATGGATGGATCAACCAAAAGCAGGATTTTCAGGAAGGGAAGGAGACCGGACTTTGGACCTTTCAGGACGCGGCGCGCAACTACACGCTAACACTTAAGTGGATGCCGCCCGCACACGAAGAATCGGTTCTTTATGTCACCGAACGATACAACGGCGGTGCTACAAAATGGCAAGCAGGGCTGGAATAAGGATTACTTGACCACGACTTCAACGCTCTTCACACGACCCCCAAAGTCATTCTTTTGTGGGTAGTTTCCAACCAGCCCTCCTTCGTCTATTCCAACCATAAACGGATCCTGTGGGTGACTGCCTATCAAAGGTGATCCGTCAACCGTAGCAATCTTCTTACCGTTTGCTTTCAACACGATTTTCTTTCTTTGAACCGTTGCTTCGAAGTCTTGATTGGCACCTTTCGGCAGTTCTGCTGACGCGCTGGTCAAGCTCTTGCCACTGCGGGTGCAAAAATGGATTTTCCCGTCGAGCACATATAGAGCCCAGCCCATATTCGAACCACCTTGTGAAGCGATAACCCCATCAGCAGGCAGCTCGGAAACTTGCGCCGATACGGTAAACACCGACTTCGCAACAGATGGCGAGGAATTTCCTGAGAAAGTATCACCTGGCTTGGCACTGACATGCTTCACTTTCTTCTGCTCTTTTTTCCAGGAACCAAAAGGAACAATTCCCCGTGCTTTGGCCCAGGTTTCGTACTGCTCCGCCATCTTTGCTGCGATCTCCGGCTTCTGATCGACGAGATTGTTCATCTCAGTCCGGTCCTGTTCCATATCGTAGAGCTCCCAATCGCTCTTTACCCCTTTGGCAACCAGCTTCCATTTTCCATCACGCACAGCGCGATTGCCTTCATGTTCGAAAAAGATCGGCTTTCCCCGGTCGAGTGCTTTTCCGCCAAAGGCAGGAGAAAGAGAAATTCCTTCAACGGCTGTGATCGGCTTTCCGTTAAATTCCTTTGGATACTCTGTTTTCGCCAAATCAATCGCAGTGGCCATCAGATCGATTAAGTGAGCCGGAGAATCATATAGCGGGCCCTCTCCTGTTTCCCGAAAGTCTTCGCCTTGAGAAGAAATCCCTTTCGGCCAATGAGCTACCAATGGAGTCGCAATGCCTCCCTCATGGACCCAGTGTTTGTATTCGCGAAACGGTGTGTTGGAAACGTTGGCCCAGTTTCTTCCATAGCCGATCTCCGTTTCCGGTGGGCCGGGCATCACACCATCACCGCGCCGTAAAGGATAGCCATCTCGTGACTGCGGAGGAATCATTTCAGTTTGCAGCTCATCTTTGCCCATCGGCGGAAGAGTTGGTTTTTCGGGGCGCTCGAGTGGCCCTACCAGTTTCCCGCGGCCGAATGTTTCCGCGCAGCCGCCATTATCCTGAAAATACATGACCAGGGTATTGTCGTATTCCCCGGTATCCTTCAGAGCCTGCATAATCCGGCCAATTCCCTGATCCATGTTATCGACCATGGCTGCGTATACCTCCATGCAGGCCGCTTCCCACTCCTTGAGTTTTACGTCGTCCCAGTTCCCCACCTGCGGAACGACTTCCCACTGATCCGGCAGCAGCTTCATCGCCTTCAGCCGATTGATACGAGCCTGGCGAGCCGGGGAATATCCACCGTCGAATTTTCCTTCGTACTTGGCAATATCTTCCGGCAGGGCGTGCATCGGCCAGTGAGCAGCAGTGTACGCCACATACTGAAAAAATGGCTCACCGGAATTTTGCTTGGCGTGATCCTTGATGTACTTCACGGCATTATCAGAAATGGCATCGGTGTAATACCAGGTGCCTTCCGGCTGATAATCGGGGTCATTCTCCGGTGTGATGTGTTGGTTATCCCGTGTCAGTCCGTTTGGATCGAAAAAGGAACCCGCTCCATGAATCGTACCGAAAAACCGATCGAAACCGCGCTGCAACGGCCAGTTGGAAGTATCCGGGTTTCCTGCCTTATCACCCCGATAAGGAGTGACGTGCCATTTTCCTGACATATACGTACGATACCCGGCAGGTTTGAGCGCTTCGGCAATCGTTACGCAACTCCGATTCAGATCCCCTTTGTAGGCCGGCAGGCCGTAGTCGCCCATCATGTGACCGATTCCCGCCTGATGGGCATACAATCCAGTGAGCAAGGAGGCTCTTGTCGGACAGCAGCGGCCCGTGTTGTAAAACTGGGTGAACCGCAGACCATCTTTCGCCATCGCATCCAGATTGGGCGTCTCAATTTCACCGCCGTAGCATCCGATATCCGAATAGCCCATGTCATCCGACATGATCAGAATAATATTGGGGCGCTCGTCGGCCAGACTGGATAAGCTGAAAGAGACCAGGGTGAGAATACAAAAAAGAATCCGACTCATATCCTTGGGTAACACAGGAAAGGAAAACCAGCAATGGAAGCGAATGCGGAAATCACTTGGCCGGAGAAGCATTCTTCACCTGCCCACGATACGGAAAAGGCGTGGAGTATTTTCCCACCGGGGACTGATCGTCATCACGAAGCAAGGCACCTTCATTTGGACGATTGGTAATCAATCCAGGCGCTTTGCCCTTCGCTACTTCTTCACCATCTATTGCAAGCAACAGGGAGCCATCCTTCTTGAGTCTCGCTTCTACCACAAAAGGGCCTTCACCCGGAGCGTCTGACTGAATCTCAAACAGTTCCTTATTATGGCGAACGGCAAAAACCAACTGCCCCTGTTTCACGTAAATCGAATAGCCGTGAAATTCTCCACCATGAGAAGCAATCACCCCATCCGGTCTTGCTGGATCGGGAGTTACCTCGAAACTAAGATTAAGCGGTCGATTGGCAATATTGGGAGATTTGGTGTTCGACCGACTTCGGCCACCATGATACGGCGAATCGACCGGTATCTTTACATTCATAGCTGGTTGCTCGGGCAGGTGTTTTTGAAACCCTTGTTTAATCTCGGCATACTTGGGGTCTTCAGCCAGATTGGTGAATTCATTTCGATCATGGATGAGATCGTATAATTCCTCCCTACCGTTGGCATGCTTGATGTAACGCCATTTTTCGCTACTCAAACCATGGGAAGCAACATCTGTAGTATTGTTATCCTCATTCCAAACAAACGACGTCAGCGATGTCCGGCCATCTGTTTCTGCCGGAGATTTCAAACGACTGACCAACGATGTGCCGGTGCATTGCTTTGGCACAGGCAAACCAGCCAACTCGCAAAGCGTCGGATACAAGTCCGTCAACGTAGTGGGTTGCCGTGTGCTCTGACCGTCCTGACTGACTCCAGGTGCATGAATGAATAGCGGCACCCGTGTGGTTTGTTCCCAAAGAGCAAATTTCTCCCAGTTATCTTTTTCGCCGATGTGGAAACCATGGTCCGTCCACAACACGACAATAGTATTCTCTTTCAGTCCTGATTGATCGAGGCCGTCCAGCAAGCGCCCAACCTGATGATCCACATAGCTGATGCTGGCAAGATAACCGCGCATCAAATGCTTCCATTTCTTGTTTTCCGTAACCCATTTATGCCAGGAAACCCGACCGTGCGGATGGGCATCATCCAAATCATCTGCCCGGTAGGGAGGCAGCTCGACTTTGTCCATCGGATACAAATCAAACCATCGCTGCGAAACTTCGAAGGGGATATGCGGACGAAACAAGCCAACAGCAAGGAACAGAGGTTCGTCGCGTTTTTCGTTGAGTTTCTCCAGTGCCCAGTCGACCACCAAATGGTCACCGTGAGTTTCATCCGGCTCTTCGATCACAGCCGCTCCCAGATAGTGATTCGAAAGTGGGCGGGTGCCGACAAATCCCTCATTCTGATCGACCAGTGTTGATGCCGGTCTGGGCCAATCAGCAGAGATCGGATCCAATGGATCACCGCGATATTCATCCCACGCATCCGGATCGTTCTGGGAATCTCCCGGCGTCCATTGCAAGGTATGAAAAATCTTTCCGCCTCCGGCAGCGTGATAACCGTGATCACGAAAGTGTTGCGACAGCACCACCGCATTCTCCAAAACCTTTGACTCATGTCGCCAACGCGGCCCATGAGCCCGGAACAAATTTCGATAGATGCCGGACTTCACCGGATGCACACCAGTCATTACCGCAACGCGCGAAGGATGACACGCCGGTGAAGCACAATGGGCATTGGTAAAAGTGACGGACCGCTTTGCCAATCTCTCAAAATGAGGCGTGACAATATTTGGATGATTGTCGAGCGGCGAAATATAATCGTTTAAGTCATCGATCGAGATAAACAGAACGTTCGGCTTCTCGTTTGCATGCGCGGCAAGACCCAGAAGAAGGATGAGGACCAAAGAAGCGAGACGATTCATAGCAGTACCATGATCGATTGACGATTTTTCGTCTAGGCCCCGGTAGACCGGTTTTATTAAAAACCCGACAAGAGCTGACGGTGACTTTGCGTTTCGGACTATCGCTACTCGGGCTCTTCGCGGACGATCCAGTTGTCGTAGTTTTTTGCGCTTTCTGCGCTCCAAAACGGTGACGAACCCCAGAGCGGAACGGTAGGCAGAGTCGATTCCCATTCACCCAACTGGCGAAACAAGTCGAGGAACCGGTCGCTTTGGCTGGCGGCTAAATCGCTGTCCTCACCCAAATCAGTGGTGGGTTGAAAATACTGCGCCGGTCGATGGGAAAGCCGGATCACTTTATCGTTTCCGGAAAGGATCGCTGCCTGACCCTGCAATCGCCAAAACAGCGTTCGCTCCGCAACTTCTCCTGTGCCCGCAAGCCCCGGGAGCAAATTGATACCATCATACTCGCCGTATTGTTTGATCCCCCGCTCATAGCTGCGTTTATCCTCATGGCTCAAGGGCTTCCTCAAAGGCAGGGCTTCGGCTTCCGCAGCTGCCAGAAAAGTCGGTAGCAAATCCAATGCCGACGCTGGCTCGTCATAGCGCACTCCTGCGGGAATCGTTCCTGGCCAGGACCAGATCATTGGCACGCGAATCCCTCCCTCTTTCAAACACCCCTTCACTCCCGACAAGGGTCCATTCCAACTGGCATTCGAAGTGGCGCCACCATTGTCCGAGAAGAATGCGATTATGGTATTCTCCAGTTCGTTGTTGTCTTTGAGCCAGTCAACAATCCGCCCGACGCCGCGATCCAGAGCCCACATCATTGCCGCGTAGGTTCGGCGTTTGGAATCCTTGATGTGGGTAAATTTCGCCAAATCCTCTTCCGTTGCATGCATCGGACCATGCGGAGCATTGTAGGAGAAAAAGACAAATAGAGGTTTGTCACTTCGCTGCTTTTCCTGCTCCATCCAAAGCAATCCATCGTCGGTAAAAAAATCCGTCAGATAGGGATTAGAAAATTCGGTGACTGGTTCGCCATCTCTTTCGATCGCATGTTTTCCCTTAGTCGGGAAATAGCTGTGGCTGCCCTTCAACATACCGCAAAAATAATCAAAGCCCCGGTCGTTGGGATGAAAGCCCTCGCCTGTGCCAAGATGCCATTTGCCGATCAATGCAGTCGCATAGCCAGCGTTCCGCAAATGATCGCCAAGGGTATGTTCCCCCGGCGGCAATCCCAACAGTTCCGGTCGGGTGGCATAGGCTTCGTTTGCTTTGTTCAAGTTGCCCTCATAACCAAAACGCCTGGGATCGCGACCGGTCATCAATCCGGCCCTCGACGGCGAGCACACCGGACTCGCCACATAACCCTGCGAGCAAAAGGCGCCCGACTTAGCCAGGGCATCGAGATGTGGCGTCTTAAGATGCTGACTCCCGGTAAAACCGAGATCACCGTAGCCCATATCATCCGCAAGGATCACGATGATATTCGGAGCAGCGGATGCTACCTGAATAAACAGCGCAGCCACGCAGAGACAAAACCAGTATTTCATGATCCAGAATAGCATGTAACAGGGTTAGGTCACGGACCATACCCTGTTGAGTCAGGTGTTTTTCTACACAACCTCGCTACAGCGGACACAAAGCTCACTGCCATCTGCCAGAGAAATGGATCGACGGCAACGAGGGCACTCGCTGTGTTCGGTTTCTTTCACACTCGCAGCTGCTTCATCCGCCGTTCCATCCAGTGAAATATCGGACAGCATCAAAAACTCCAGTGTGTCTTCGAGTTGATTCTCGATTAGATCGCGAGCGGAATCGTTTTCCGGCAGGCTGAAACTCACCGCTGCGCGCTCACGCTTTTTGAACTGCTCTGCTTTTACGGCAGCATCGATTTCCACCTGGGCAAGGTCACGCAGGCGACTCAGGGTCTCCACTTTTTCGCTGGCATCGTCACCGGCAAAATCCGGATCTGCTTCCGGAAAAGTTTCCAGGTGAATGGAAGTTTCGTTTCCGGCAAACTCCCAGGCTTCATCAGCGGTGTAGGC
>JAHDCN010000585.1 GCA_020629815.1 Verrucomicrobiota bacterium | reverse complement strand
ACGCCGTTTCAAACCTACAGTCGCGACTCACTGAAATGAGCGACTACAAAGCCACCCTCAATCTGCCTGATACCGATTTCCCGATGCGTGGGGATCTGGTGAAACGCGAACCGGCCCGTTTGGAAAAATGGGAATCCGAACAGCTGTATCAGAAGATTATTGAAAAGCGCAAAGCGGCCGATTCGCCCGATTACATTTTGCACGATGGCCCGCCGTTCGCCAACGGCGATGTCCACATGGGAACGGCTCTGAACAAAGTGCTCAAGGACCTGGTGCTGAAAAGCAAAACCATGGCCGGCTACCATT
Organism: Verrucomicrobiota bacterium; assembly: GCA_020629815.1. GTDB lineage: Bacteria > Verrucomicrobiota > Verrucomicrobiia > Verrucomicrobiales > DEV007 > Arctic95D-9. The sequence continues at coordinate 1,150 of JAHDCN010000585.1, read as the reverse complement.
GCCCCTACGTTCCCGGATGGGACTGCCACGGCCTGCCGATCGAGTTCAAGGTGGTGAAAGAATCCAAGGGCCTCGAGCCGGCGGAAATCCGTACTCGTGCCGAGGAGTTTGCCCGCAAGTACATCGACATCCAGCGCAACTCTTTCCGCCGTCTTGGCGTGTTTGGTGACTGGGAAAATCCCTACCTCACTTTGGCTCCGGAATACGAGGCCGATATCATTCGCGTGTTCGCCAAGCTGGTCGAGCAGGGTCGGGTGTATCAATCCAAGAAACCGGTGCAATGGAGCTACGGCGCGCAGACCGCGCTGGCCGAGGCCGAGGTCGAATACGAAGACGTCAAAGATCCTGCTCTGTTTGTGAAGTTTCCGATCGTCACTGGCGATCTGGCGGGCGAGTCTTCAATGGTCATCTGGACCACGACACCCTGGACGCTACCTGCCAACCTGGGTATTGCTTTGCATCCGCGTTTTACCTACGTGCGCGGAGAATTTCGCAATGAGGAAAAAGATCGCACCGAGAATCTGGTAGTTGTGAAAGATCTGCTCGGCAAGTTCGAGGAAAAAACCGGATTTGCTCCTGCTGGTGAGCTGGAGGAGTTCAAAGGCGAAGCGCTCGAAGGCGTGGAGGCACAGCATCCGTTCCTCGATCGCACCTCGCGCATCATTCTTGCCGAGTTTGTTACCACCGAAACGGGAACTGGCGCGGTTCACGTGGCCCCCGGGCATGGTGCCGATGACTACGTTGCCGGGCAGCAGAATAACCTCGGTTTGCTTTCGCCGGTTGATGACGAAGGCAAGTTCACCGACGAAGTCGGCGTTCCGGATTTGGTTGGTCAGCACGTGCTCGAAAGCAACGTGCCTGTGATCAAGATTCTTGCCGCCTCCGGTCACCTGATCGGCAAAGAAAACTACAAGCACAGCTATCCGCATTGCTGGCGCTCGAAGACCCCGATCATTTTCCGCTCCGTGCCTCAGTTTTTCATTCGCATCGACGATTTCCGCGACACCGCGCTGGAAGAAATCGACAAGGTCGAATGGCTGCCTCACTGGGGACGCAATCGTATCTACGGAACCGTGGAATCCCGTCCTGACTGGTGTATCTCGCGTCAGCGCACCTGGGGTGTGCCGTTGCCGATTTTCTACAACGAAGA
>JAHDCN010000103.1:7821-9070 GCA_020629815.1 Verrucomicrobiota bacterium | reverse complement strand
GTTTCCAGTGACTTGATCGCCGCATCTTCGATAGGACGACTTGCCAGTAGCTTGTCGTATTTTTCCTGAGCAACTTTCACGTCTTCTTCTGAGCATTTGTGAGCTTCTTCCGTAACCCGTTTCTCGTCAGTCGTAGTCACTTTCTCATCCGTAGTAGTGGTTCGCTTTGCGATCTCTGTAGTTTCCGCTTTCTCCAAAGTCGTTTCGACCGTCTTCGCTTCGGTCGTAGTCGCTACTTTCGCAAAAGAAACCTTTGCCAGTTCTGTAGTCGCTACTTCCTTTGATACGGTCTCCTTCTCGGATTTGACCTCTTCCTTTTTCACGCAAAGCGCCTTGGCAGCATCCAACTCGGCTTTCGCAGCAGCCAGGCTTTTCTCGTAGCTAGCCAATTCCTTGTCCCGCTCATCAAGAAGGCGAGTCTTGTCGTCCTCCAATTTTACGAGATCTTTCTTAGCTACATCGAGATCCTTCTCGACCACGTCCAGTTTTTCTCTGGCAACGTCAACCTTCTTCGGCTCAGACTTTTGCAGGAAGGACAGCAATTTTGAAGCAGTCTTCACTTCGGTGTCAGCCTTAGCGACTTTCACTTGATGTCGCTTCACGGCAGTGTTTTCCGGTGTAGGAACCTTCTTCACCAGCGCAACTGTCTGCTTCTCAACCGGCTGACTCGGAGTTTTCTCTACCGGACGACTGATCTCAACCGGAGAACGCTTCTGCAGAACCCTCCCAAGAAAGCTCAACGGCTTAGCAGGTGCAGCAGAAACCGAAGGTTTCGAAATCTGTGCTTTGACTACGCTGTTCATCCGGGAATCCAAAGCGGCCAACTTCAGCGACTCTGTCGACGGCGTTGATGCCGGTTTACGAACGCTTGGCCCACTCACTCGTGGTATGGAAGGCTTGGAAACGGAGCGACTCGGAGTCGAGCTCGCAGGTTTCTTTACAGCAACAGAAGGCGTTGCAGGTTTTGTATACCTTGGCTTCGAAGCGCTAACCGGCTTGGAAGCTTGCGGCTTCGCAGCCACCGAAGGTTTCTCTGCAGACGCAATCTTACGAACAGACGTGGAGACAATAGGCTCAGACGGCTTCTCTGCCGCCGGCTTGCTTGTAGATGGCTTCTTCATAGCAGAAGAAACTTCCGGACGGGAAGCCGCGACGGGATATCCAGAGGAGATCTCAGGCTCACCACTTGGGCGTGATTTCGTTTCCGGAACCATTGGCTTCGAAACTTCCGGTTTTTCGGTTTGCGGAG
>JAHDCN010000103.1:1229-7721 GCA_020629815.1 Verrucomicrobiota bacterium | reverse complement strand
TCTTTCGAGATCACACCACTATTCGGCTCTTTCGAAACAGACACCAACTCAGGCTTTTTTGTCCCGACAGAAGTCGAGTTCAAGCTCACTGGAATCTTCTCTTCAGATTCCCAGTATTCAGGCGTCACCTCACTAGTTGGAGTATTTGGCTCCTTTTCCCACCTTTGGTTTTCTGCCAGTTTAACCGGTGCCTCTTGATCTTTTGCAATGGTCACCTTTTCAGGCAGCTCACCTTGTTTCTCTCCAAAGAAAAACTTTTTGGTTTTTCCTAACCAACCTTCTTCTTTGTTTTCGGCAGCACGGTTCTTGAAGTAGTTCTCATCAGCTGGCTTCGAAGCAGGTGCTGAGCCGGTTCCAATGGTTTCCTTCTTTTGACCGACGAATACAGTCACTGCTTCTGGTGACTTCTCGCCCTGACTTGCCTTGTTCATAGCAAGATAGGGATCACTCTTCTCACGAGATCCCGTTTCAGAAACAGAACGCTTCGTGACATCTTCACTGGCAGCGAGCCTTTTTCGTTCTGCCAAGTCACTTCCAGATGGAGGCCTTAAATAGACAGGCTCCCCGTCACTGGTATAACCAATAGGCTGGCCCTCTGCATATCCAGGTGCAACAGGTGGCTGCACAGCAGCAATTGGTGATTGCCCAATCGGAGTAGGCATCAAACGAGGCTGCACCACCGGAGCCGGGGCTGTAAGAATTGGCTGAGGCGCAGGCACCCCTGAGGCACTCGCGATGACCGGTGACGGATAACCACCGGCACCATTATTAATGACAACCGGCTGTGGAGTCATTCCGCTCTGGCCGGGATAGACTGGTGCAGGCGCGGCAGAAGCACCGGGCGAAATATACACGGGTGCTGGCTGTCCACTGGCGATTCCCGCCGGGCCATACCCTGCAGCAGGCTGACCACTCATCACTGCGGAGCCATAAACCGGACCGGCAGAATTCGTTGCAGCCGGATACTGATAATACACTGGACCAGTCTGAACCGGAACTTGAACCAAACGGTAGCCCTGCGGAGCAGCTGCTACGGCTTGTCCCGCATTTACATAACCACCTGCCCGGGTAAGCACGAGTTCATCTTTGCCGGAGCCATCGGTATCATGGAGCATATGGAAATATCCATCGCGCTTGAAGAATGCGCCGTTATCCATTTCACCCAAGGCGTCTTGAAACTGACTGTTATTCAGAACTTCGCGCCCCTCCTTTGAATCAAAGGAGTACCATTGAAATTTTTTGGGCAAGTTTCCTTTTGGGCGAATGGCCAGATCGGCCTGCCCGTCTCTGTTTACATCGACAAGAGCAAAGAACATTTCATCACTCTTTTCAATTTCCAGCCCTTGCAGCTGTTTATCATCGGAACGAACCAGGGATTGAAAGACAGAATGCGACTGCACTTTGTCAGTTCCCTCGTTTTCCTGTAAAGGATGCCATATTTTTGCGGTCTGATCTGCGCCGGCCATGTGGCAGGAGGCAATCAGGGCCGAAGCGGCAAACCATAGTTTGTGTTTATTCATCTGGGTTGTTGTCGTTGTTGTTGTAGTGGTTGTGTTCGATTTGAGAGGAGAAATTATTAGAACCGGTAGCGGAGTCCGAGACCTCCCAGGTTTTTGTCGTAGTCAAAAAAGTTATCGTTCGACTCGGAAATGACGTGTGAGTAGCTGCCTACGACACTCAGGTTGTCGTTCACCTTGTACTCCGCACCAAGAGAAAGAATGGTGTAGTCATCACTTCTGCCGAGAACCGGGCCGATGTATTCCGGATAATCGATATCCTCATGAGAGATACGGGTTGTTACCGTCAATCTCTCATTCAACGCATACCCTACCATCCCGAAGTATTCGTGGGAGCTGTAGGTATACTGAGATCCCTCTGCGTCGTGTTCGCGATAGTTGTAGCCGATCAAGGCAAACAGTCTGTCCCCGAAGTAGCGGGAAAGATTGATCCCTGCAATGTGCTCATCTGCATCGCGCCCAAACAGACTACCCAGAACTGCGGGATCGTCGTGGTAGTTTCTTTGATAGTAATGATAGTTCAGGCCAAGAGTCGCGAAATCACCGAGATCATAGCCAATAAACAGACCTGTATCGAGACCATCGGAGTAACCATCTCCCCCGACCAATCCGTGTGAGTAGCCGATGTCGAACTCCCATTCGAGTGAATTCCCAAACAGTTCTGTATCTCTGCGAAGGAACATGGACCCATCGAGGTAGGTATAGTTAAAATCCTGCGCTGCAGACTTGAAGTAATGATTGTGATAGGCGCTTCCCTGAAATCCCCAGGTAAAGTCCGTGTTGTCAATATTCTGATCAATGATGCGATACTCCGCATCCGCACTCAGAACAATTGAGCCTGATGAAATCCCAAGCGGTGAACTTCCCGGATCATTCACGTTGAGAACGTTTGAATCATACTGGGGGATTGCAGATACAGCCAGGTCCCATCGGCGCGCCTTTGCCTCTCCATCAAGAGAAGGATCGGGATCAAACTGGGTATTCACGCGACCATACTCGGAACGGGGAATCTGATTGCGAAAGTTCTCATTCCGATTTGCTTCAGCAGCGGAGGAAATCGCACTCAGGCTTTCCGCAAGGCTGACGTCGCCCGGAGAACTCGCCATCAACTCCCGATAGATTGGACGGGCAGTCTCATAATCCCCGATTGCCGCGTAGGCTCCTGCCTGCAATTTGCGCAGATAGAAGTCACCCGGGTGCTCTTTCAGTCCTTCTTCGGCGACGGACAGGGCCTGTTCATTGTTTCCACTTTCCATTAGAGCCAGACCTCGCTCCAGGAAAGAACTCACTTCTTCCGCATTCCCGATTTTCAGGGAAAGCGCAGCCAGTGAGCATGCCAATAGTAGTGTTGTTGTGTGCCGGATTCTCATAGAATTCTGGCCGCCAACTTATAATTTTTATAATTACTGTAAAACAAAATTATCGGCTCGATTGCTTTGATTTGAGCACTATTTCCTCTTCTAAAAGCTTTGGCTCCTCAAATAATCCAGCTTCCTTCTTGTTACAGTATCGGAGAAAGGACAGCCTATTTGTAGTGAGTCGGGCGACACCCCCTGTCTGCTCTTTTGCCTACAAATCAGGTATTTCCGCCAAATAGCCTTGTTTTGCGAAGCTCCTTTGGATACCAGTAATATCGAGCCCCTCAATCCTTTTTCCGCACCCCAAATTCCGAAAGATTTCGCATCTGCAAATGATTTGGAGTCGGGAATAATCCGGAGAATTTTTTTCCTCTCAGGAAACCAATTCTAGGGCCTTTGCAGGCGAATCTGCCAAAACGGTTGCTGTTTCTTCTCCGACGAAAGCAGAATCGCTTTGCCATCCGGGAACAGGCACAGGCCTTCTCCCTGCATCTGGAAAGGTAGTGGGAATGGAGCCGCCTCTGTCTGGCTAATCGCCTCAGACCATGATTGCCCTTCATCACGATAGAACACAAATCCAGCGTAGTAGGTCCGAAAAGCGAGCACCGATCCGTCGCCCGATATATCGGCAGCCGTGATATTCTGAACGGGTAATTGCCCAATGCGTTTGGCTGTCGCCGAGCTGTTTTTTTCAGGAATGCCTACCGAGTAAATCCCAGCTTTGTCGACTTTTTCTCCAAACACCTTCTCAAGCAGAATAATCTCGCCATTCTCGGAATCGACTACCACTCCTTCGCAATTCATAGCCCCGCCTTCGATTGAAAGTTTCAATATAATAAGATCAGTGATCGTAAGAGTAGGATTCTCACCGATTTCCAGTTCCGGCTCAGGAAACAAGAGAAGCTCACAATCTTTGCGTTTGCGGTCGTTGTCACCGACATCCGCTATCAGAATGTAGGATTTCCCGTCCTTCTCAAAAACAGCAATGTCTTCCCAGTCTTTATTCCTTGCCTCGGAAACTCGTAGTGTCGCCAGGGTTTCTCCCGTTTTAATCGACACCAAATAGACCTCAGGTTTTCCGCCCGAATCGTTGTGCGTCCAAACAGCATCCGGGTATTTTCCCGAAAACGCGACACCGCTACTTTCATCGATTCGTTTATCCTGAACTGTCGCCAACTGAATCCACGGAGAAGCCTGTTGAGCCACAAGTCCAGCGGGGATAAGGAGTAACAACAGAAGTAAACGCATAATCTGGATTCTGCTAACAAGGCCATTCGTTCAACGCCAACGCAAGTCGCGTCGTCTTTTCTTTTGACCTTTCTACCAGCGCACGATTTGTTCCCGCATGTCAGGAAAGAGAGCTCTCTCCAGTAAACTTTTTGCTGCGGCAAAGGAAGTCATTCCCGGAGGCGTGAATTCGCCCGTTCGGGCATTTCGTAATGTCGATGGCGATCCATTTTTTGTTCAGCGGGCCAGGGGCTCCCACATTTGGGACGTCGATGGGAATGAGTTGATCGACTACATCGGCACCTGGGGTCCCGCGATCCTTGGCCATGCGCCTTCGGTCGTGATCGATGCCGTTCATCAGGCCTCCAAAGAAGGCGTGAGCTTTGGTATTCCCAATCGGCACGAAATTGAAATCGCGCGACTGATCTGTGACTGGGTTCCCTCTGTGGAGAAAGTCCGCATGGTCAACAGTGGCACGGAAGCGACCATGTCCGCGATTCGACTGGCGCGGGGATATACAGGCAGACAGAAAATCGTGAAATTTGAAGGCTGCTATCATGGTCACGTAGATTCTCTTTTGGTGGCAGCCGGCAGCGGAGCTCTGACACACGGTGAGCCCGACAGCGCAGGCGTTCCTGCGGACTTTGCCGGCCTTACGCTTTGCCTGCCTTTTAATGACGAAGAAGCTGTAACCAAATTATTTGAAGAACAGGGTGAGGAAATCGCTGCGATTATTCTCGAACCGTATCCAGCCAATGCAGGTCTGGTTTTTCCCCGCGAAGGCTATTTGCAACTATTGCGTGATCTGACCGAAAAATACGGAACAGTCCTGATTTTTGACGAAGTGATGACCGGCTTTCGGGTAGCCAAAGGCGGAGTCCAGGAACGCGAAGGAATTACCCCGGATCTGACAGCACTGGGCAAAGTGATCGGGGGCGGACTTCCCGTAGGTGCGTTTGGAGGAAAAGCCGAGATCATGGATCAATTAGCCCCTGACGGGCCCGTCTACCAGGCAGGCACACTGTCCGGAAATCCCCTGGCTATGGCAGCCGGCCTGGCACAACTCAAAGAATTGGAGAAACAACATGGTTGGGAACGTCTTGAAGAAATTGGAGCTGAATTCGAAAAGTCCACACGCGAAGCCATTGCGGCTACCGGAAGGAACCTGACGTTTAATCGCGTCGGCTCCATGTTTTGTCTGTACTTTGGCGAGGACGAAATTCGCAATGTGGATGATGTGGTGAAAACTGATTTCGAAGCCTTCCGAAAATTCTTCTGGGCTGCTCTCGATGCCGGCGTCTACTTTGCTCCGTCACCGTATGAAACCGGATTCATCTCTCTTTCTCACGGTCGGGAGGATTTGGAGAAAACAGCAGAAGCAACCAACACAGCTCTGAAGGCTGCGCTTGCGTAGGACTTTCGTCGCAAATCCGTCACAAGGCCGAAAATATTGGCACTTGCCGAGCCCCTGTGAGAAGGCATTGTGAGGCTGACTCGTTTTGTGTCCCCCTGCCGCACGCAAAACTTCTTCAGCTACCCATTCACCACAAAACAATGAGCGACGAGTCCGACTCTAACCCACTGGATTTTTCTGCACTGGATCTTATGCCTACCTGGGCTCAGGATACCGGCGACAAGAAAACCGACTACTCAAAAAAATACAAAGAACCCCGCGACGACGGGAAACGCCGTGGCGGAAAGTTCCAGCGTGATGGCCGAGGCAACAGAGACTTCCGTGGCCGGGGTGGCGGACGAGGTGGTAATTTTCGGGGACGCGATGACCGTCGCGGCGGTGGCGGTTTCCGAAGAGGCGGCGGACGAGATCAACGCGGCAGAGGAAATTTTCGCGGCAGAGGGGGACGACAAGATCGACGCGAAGAACCACTTCCAAAAGGCATTACTGCAACACTCGTGCCTGCACCGGATACAGTCGATGCCCTTGAGAAACACATTAGGGAATCCAACCGTACCTACCCTCTAATCGACCTCGCAAAGATGGTGCTCGCCTCTCGTGAACGCTACCAGGTGAAATTTTCTGTCGAGAAAGACAGTGGCAAGAAATTGTATCAGTGCAAAAGCGACGGTTCGGTTTGGCTCAGTCGTGACGAAGCAGTTTCCCATTTTTTGCGCAGCGATCGACTCTCCGATTACTACGATGTCGAGGAAGTCGATGTCGGAGCACCCAGCGGTAACTTTTCCGTGGTCGCTGTTTGCGGAATGAGCGGAGAAATCCTCGGACCTCCGAATCACCACGAGTATCAGGGAAAAGTGGCACGCCTTCATGCTGAACGCTTTTCCCATATGCCGTTGGATCGTTTCAAATCCCGGATCGAAATGTCGAGTGAAGAGGAGACGATCGAGAAATGGAAAGATCAAGTGAGCAAAACGCT
>JAHDCN010000103.1:0-1129 GCA_020629815.1 Verrucomicrobiota bacterium | reverse complement strand
CGAAGCGGAAAATGCTGAAGACAGCTCTCCGGAAGAAGCTGCCGAAACAGAAGAAGAATCGGTCGAAGCGAACGATACCGATAGCGAAGAGGAAGTAACTACAGAAGAAGCAACTTCTGAGGAAGAGACTGCCAATGAAGAGGAACCCTCGGAGCAGGCAGAGGAAGAAGAAGCAGTAGAAGCCACACAAGCTGAACCGGAGGCGGTTGAAAATGATTCGCCGCCTATTACATCGCCTGCGGATTTGGCTGCACACTTCCGCGAAAACTATTCCGGCGAGGAGATTCTGGAAGCTAATTCCGTTTTTGCATCGGGGAACATTCCGGGCAAATCACTCTCTCAAGGATTGCTTTCGCTTTTGAAAAAGACCTCCAGCGATCTGAGGCGAGGATTCCCGTTGCCGATGATCCAGTCAATCTGCAGCGCTTTAGAGAAAAAGCGGATGCGGTTTTTCAAACGTGGCAAAAAGGCACTGCACGTCGGCCACGTGCGCCCCAAAGCATTGGATGACTCAGTCGTCCTAACCGACAGCATCCAAAAGATTGTCGATCTGGTTTCTACCGAGCAGCGCTGTGATGTCGCCGGACTTTTGGAAGCCCTTGTGCCGGGTTTTGAGAAACCAAAATCGAAAGAGGATGCCGGAAAAGTGGAACTCAGCGACGAGGCAAAAGCAGTCCTGACTGATCTTCGTTGGCTGACTTCGGAAGGCTACGTTCTGGAATTCCCTGATACCCGTTTGGTTCTCGGTAAACAGAAGCAGCCGACCAAGAAGAAAGCCGCGAAGCCAGCCCCTGAAAAATCTGATCCACCGAAAGAAGCTTCTAAAGAGGAGTCAAAGGAAACGAAGCCAGAACCGGCTGCGAAGAAAGAATCCGAGCCAGCTGAGGTGGAACCGCCAAAAAAGGAAGCCGAAGAAAAGCCTGCTGAGCCAGCGGAAGAAAAAGTCGAAAAGAAAGCAGCAGAGGAAGAAGAATAATCAGTATTTCACCTTCTTCCGCTTCACGGTCAGCGGCTTCTCACCACTGTCTTTTTTCAGCTTGTTGATCTGATCACGGATCAGAGCTGCGCGCTCAAATTCGAGTTTCTGCGCGGCTTCCTGCATTTCCTCTTCCAGCTCGCGAATCACAGC
>JAHDCN010000102.1:5473-9216 GCA_020629815.1 Verrucomicrobiota bacterium | reverse complement strand
AGCCAGGCAAATGCCTGCATGGGGTCATTTTGCTTTCCTGCCACGTTCTTCGACTTCGGGTCGAGAGTTTCTGTTACGGCAGCACGCAGCAGGACGTTGTCCTGATCTGTGAGGTGGATCACACCATATACATCCGACGGTGCAAAAATTTCACCCACACCATTGAGAATTTGGTGTTCGCCTTTGCCTTTTTCGGTCACGCTGCGGGCGCCTTCTTTCTTGTGCTTTCCGTGGTGACTGACCCATGTTTCGCCGAGAATTTTCAGACCGAAGTCGCCGTATTTCAGTCCGCCGAAATTGCCGTCGCCATTGAAGGCGTGAGTGGCGGTGCGAATTCCGATCACCGGCTTGCCTTCGTTGAGGAATTTGGCGATGTGAGCAGCGCCCTTTTCATCCGGCTTGCGGAAGCGGGTGCCGATGATCATCAGGTCGGCTGAATCAAGAGCCTGCAATCCAAGCAGACCGGCCTGGTTGTTTGGGTCGATGAATTTTTTGTCCTTGTCCCAGGGAAATACAACAGTGGTGTCGAAGCCGTGGTGCTTGGCCAGAATCTTGGCCAGCATCGGCATCGATTCTTCCGTACGGTATTCTTCATCTCCGGCAATCAGGACGGCGTGTTTGCCCGAGCCGGCTTTGCCTTTGGCGCCTGAGATTTTCAGAGTCTTGCCGTGGTGATCGGCCTGGAGTTGAGGTGCAGCGAGTGTGGCTGCGACAATAAGAGCTGAGAGGTATGAAACCAATTTCATGCCGGAATCATAGCGTGGAGACTGGCTGTGGAAAGCTTCAATTTTGACGTCACCCCGTTTTTGCTCTAGTCTCGCGAATGGTTCGACATAACGTTTATTTCTGGCTTGATGAGTCACTTTCAGATGAGCAAAAGCAGCAGTTCGAAGAGGGGCTGCAGGAGTTGTCCAAGATTGATGTCATAAGTAGTGCAGCTTTTGGTAAAGCAGCCGACACACCGGAGCGTCCGGTGACCCACAATTCCTTCGATTACGCTTTGGTGTTGGAATTTGATTCGGTGGAAAAACACAACGAATACCAGGTGCACGACGACCACCATGTCTTCGTCGACAATTTCTCTCAGTGGTTCAAAGAGGTGCGGGTTTTCGACACCCAGTTCTGATATTTTGCGCCCTGCGCGGTTTGGCAAAAGAGCAAACGAAAAACATTGTGTTTTTCACTGAAAATTTTCCTGACAAACGGGAAAAGTGCGGCGTTATTTTCGCAGGACTGCTTCCTTATACATGGATATCGAAATCAAAAATACATCCCGCGAAAAACTCGACTACGCCTTTCACGGTGATTACTCGGACACCTCAATGCTGGTCCTGATCGGACACGGTGTAACGGGAAACAAAGACCGTCCGTGGGCGGTGGGATTGGCTGAAGCGCTGGAAGAGGCCGGTATCAATGCGCTACGTTTTTCTTTTGCTGGAAACGGCGAGTCTGAGGGCAAGTTTGAAGACTGCACGATCACCAAAGAGGTGAAGGACCTCAACAAGATGGTCAGCGTCGCCGATGACGAAGGATTCAACACGATTGTCTATGTGGGGCACAGCATGGGTGCGGCTGCCGGTGTGATTGCCGCTTCGCGAAACGAGCGTATCAACATGCTGGTTTCCCTTGGGGGAATGGTTCACACTGCCAAATTTTGCGAAACCGAATTCGGTGACCAGACTCCGGACAAAGGCTTCATGTGGGACGAGAAAGATTGCCCACTGTCTCAGACTTATGTCGATGACATGAACAAGATCGGCAATGTGCTCGGTAAAACGGAGAAGATTGAAGTTCCCTGGCTGATCGTTCACGGTGATGCCGATGATGTGGTTCCTGTAGAGGAGAGCCGTGAAATTTATGCGGCGGCCTACGAGCCCAAGGAACTGGTGGAAATCCCGGGCGCGGATCACGTCTTCTCCGGCGACGGTCTGCAGAAGATGCTCGACGTGGTGGTTCCCTGGATCAAAGGGCACCAGCAGTAGTAGAAATTGCCAGTCATGGCCGGACAGCCGAAGCCGTTGATTGCCGGGCTTGGCATGTCCATGATAGACCTGCTTCAGGTCGTGGAAGAATTCCCGTCTGAAACGGGTGTCACGGAGTCCTGTGAGGCGAAACTCATGGGCGGCGGCCCGGTGCCGACTGCGCTTTGTGCTGCTGCTCAATTGGGGGCGAATGTCGCCATCATTGACCGAATCGGTGACGACTGGCGCGGGCGACTGGTTCGGGAGGAATACGAATTCTACGGAGTCGATACCGCCCATTTTCAATTGGAGGCGAATCGGTCGACCACCTTTGGTGCGGTATTGGTGCGCAAGGGCGATGGCGAACGGCATGTGGTCTTTTCGCCCGGAGATTTTTCTCCCCTGGAGCCCGATGAGATGCCGGTGGATTTTTTGCGAACGGTCGACTTCCTGCACCTGAACGGCAGGCATTGGCCGGCTTGTGTGGATGCGGCAAAAATCGTGCGGGAGTCCGGAGGAAAGGTTTCCTTCGATGGTGGGGCAAACCGATATGAGCCGCACTTTGAGGAATTGCTGCAGTGGGTCGATATCCTGATCGTTGCCCGGGATTTTGCCGGGAAAATCTCCGATTCGACGGAGCGCTCGGAGCAATTGGAGAAGCTGTTATCCTTTGGGGCAGAGGTTGCCGGGATTACAGATGGTGCGAATGGCAGCTGGTTTCAGAGCAGGGAAGGGGAAACGTTTCATCAGCCCGCCTTTCCGGTTGAGCCGGTGATCGATACTACTGGATGTGGTGATGTGTTTCACGGAGCGTTTTTGGCTGAAGCGGCTAATGGGGCGGATTGGAAATCCTGCGCAAAAACAGCCAGCGCTGCAGCAGCCTGGAATGCGACGGCGCTTGGTGGCCGTGGTCACTTGCCGGACCGAACCGGGGTTGCCCAATTGGTCGCGAAAAATGATTCGATTCCCGGCGCGGATTGAGGCAGTCTTTTCCCATGAGCACAGGGATTTGTCTGATCACGGGAGCCAGCAAAGGAGTCGGGCGCGGTATTGCCTACGGCATGGCCCGCGAAGGTTGGGATGTGGCAATCAATTACTATAGCGATCTGGAAGGAGCCGAGGAGACGGCAGCCGAGATCGAGAAGCTGGGGCAACGTGGCCTGCCCGTTCCCGGGGATGTTTCGAATCGGTCGGATGTGGAGGCAATGTTTGCCAAAGTAGTGGAAGAATTCGGTAGGCTCGACTGCCTGGTAAACAACGCCGGGAGACAGACATTTGCTCCGCTGATTGAATTGAAAGAAGAGGATTGGGACAAAACCATTGCCACTAATCTGAAAGGATCTTTTCTGTGTACGCAGGCGGCAGCTCGACTGATGAAAGATCAGGACGGCAGCGCTTCGATCATCAATATCGGCTCCGGTGCGAACAAGCAGCCGTTTATGAACCTGATTGATTACTGCGCGTCGAAAGGTGGGCTGGAACAATTGACCCGGGTAAGCGCCTGTGAACTCGGGCAGTATGGGATCCGGGTGAATTGTGTGGCTCCGGGCGCGATCGAAATTGAGCGGACTCGCGAAGAATCGGATGACTATGCCGGGACCTGGTCTCCTCTGACTCCGATGGGCCGGATCGGCTATCCGGAAGACATCGCCAACATGGTCGCTTTTCTCGCCAGCGAAAAAGGAGAGTTTACTACCGGGCAAACCGTTTATGTCGATGGCGGGCTGTGGACGAAAACCCACTGGCCCTACAGTGTGGATTAGAGAAAAAGGGTAGCGGGCA
>JAHDCN010000102.1:0-5373 GCA_020629815.1 Verrucomicrobiota bacterium | reverse complement strand
CTAACCCTGTTGGGTGACTGACCCAACCCTGTTACGTCAGCGTTTTTCCAGTTTCTTCTCCACAGCGATCAGGTAGGGAGGATGATTCGCCTGATTGGTGAAGCCGTATCGAATCACGGAGAATTTGGATTGATCGAGAGTGGAGGTGAACTCTTCGACCGTCTCAGCTTCCTCTTTTCCACCTTCGTGACCGGTATAGACAACGATGGTGATCAGTCCGCCGGGAGTGAGCAATTCTGCTGCGGCTCCAATCGCAGTGACGCTGCTTTCGCCCCGGGTAATGATGGCTTTGTCTGCCGATGGCAGGTAGCCGAGGTTGGCCATCACTGCTTTGACAGGTGTGGAAACGAATTCGGAAAAGCGGCTGTGACAGGCCAGATGAAGTTTCACATTTCCCGCGTTGCCGAGACGATGAGCGGTTGCATCAATCGCGGCTTGCTGGATATCGAACCCTACGACTTCGCCATCCTCTCCGACGAGTTTCGACAGGAACAGTGTATCGTGACCATTGCCGACCGTGAGATCAGCTACGGTATCTCCAGACTCGACGCGTTGGCGAATCAGTTCGTGGGCCAGTTCGGTGGCGCGGGGAAGCGGCTTGCGATTCATGAGGTCAGGTCGAAATATTCCGAGAGTCGACATTCAGAGGGGAGGGGAGCTCCGGACGTGAGGTGTTCGGCGAGGGCGTTTGCGTAAAAAGGGCCATTGGACACGCCTTTGGAGCCAAGTCCGTTGAAGAAAGCGACTCTTGGGAATTTCGGATGGCTGCCGGCGATCACCTGACTCCGGCGAATTACTGGCCGGATGCCAGCGCGGTGTCCGACAACGTGAAAATCCGCATTTGTGATTCCGCGAATTTTTTGTTCGATTTCATTTCTCGCCCGGTCGCCGGGTTGAGCATCAGTGAAGCCGTGATCGTAGTTCGACCCGGCACGAAAAGTCCCGTTGCCCTGTGGCAGTAACCAGCCGCCTTTGTTGATGATCCGGGTTTCGCCGATGAGGTTCGGGCAGTTGATCTTGAGAATCTCGCCTTTTACCGGGTTCATCGGGATTCGTTCAAAGAAGTGGTTTCGATCGCCGCGCCAGCCCTGACAAAAGATCACGCCTTCGGCAAAAATGTTTTTCCACTGCACGCCATATTCGTGGGCGGCGACGTCTCGGCTCTTTACCTTTCCAATCGCGTAGGCGGCGCGTTCGAGAAGATGCTGGCGGGTGTGCTCCAGGAATCGGGGCACGTCGAGCCAGCCGCTGCCTCTCGTTTCGAATCCTCCGTGATGATTCGGGATAATCGATTCGTCTACTTCGAGGGGAAGGCAGTTTTGCTGAAGAAAGGAATCACCATCCCGTTTTTTCTTTTCCCAGCGATCCCGCTCTTCCTGATTTCGAAACAGGCGAATCATTCGGACGTGGTGATAGAACTGATCTTGAAGCTCTTCCTCCCGTTCCCAATAAAATTTTCGGGCAAACTGCAGCCGTTCCTCTAATCCGGGTGGAATGTGAAACCGCGCGCCGGCAATTGGGTTCACCAGCCCGGCTGCAACTTTGGATGAGGTATCGGTTTCGTCGCGATCGACGACAAGCACGCGCTTGCCACGCGCGAGCAGTTGCCAAGCCAGCAATGACCCCGCCAAACCCTGTCCAACGATGAGATAGTCGATTTTCACAAAGGATTTTAGTTAAGATACCTAAAATATCAGTTTTATTTAAAAATATGCGTTGAAAACTTAATTTCGGCCATTAGGATTAGAATGAGTCCAAATTTTCGTAAAAACAAAGTTCAAATATGAAAGCCAAATCGCTTGGAATTTTCGGAGGCTCTGTTCTCCTCTTTATGTGTCTCGGTCTGACCAGTTGCAGTAATCCCGAGAAAACGGCGATGAAAACCCTCTCCAGCAGGGATTATACGTTTACCGCGGAAGATTATATCGCAGCAGCCAGCTCGGGTGATATCGACAGTGTCCAACTTTTCCATACGGCGGGCATGAACGTGGACGCGACCGACGCGAACGGCAACACGGCTTTGATCCAAAGTGCGATGAACGGGCGCAAGGATGTTGTCGAAATGCTGCTTGGTACAGGTGCCGATCCGACTATCGCCAATTCGGCGGGAAGGGATGCTTTAATTTCCGCCTCGGCAAAAGGCTATGACGATGTGGCGCGTTTGCTGATTGAAAGAGGGGCAGACGTGAATGCTGAGGACGAAGAGGGTTGGATTCCCCTCTCAATCGCTGCCTACAATGGTCACTCGAATATTGTGGAATTGCTTTCCGGTGAAGCTTCGCAGGAGCAGCTGAATGATTCGCTCCTGCTGGCCAGCTTTAGTGGTGATGCTGCAGTGATCCGGTATCTGCTCGGACAGGGCGCTTACATCAATGGCCGTTCACCTGAGGGACAGACTCCATTGATGATTGCTGCGCAAAACGGCAATCAGGAGGCCGTTCGTATGCTGTTGCAGAATCAGGCAAATCCCTACTCTCTGAATGAAAGCGGCCAGACGGCAGCGACGATTGCTGAGACATCCGGCTTTACTGACATCCGCGATTTGATCATGAACCCCAATCTTTGGGGCGAGTCTCAAGAGGGTAGTGATATTAAAGAAGAGATGAATGCTGCGCAGGTCGCTCTTTTGGAAGGGGCCGCAGATGAGGTTCTCGACGAAGTTGAGGTGCTTTCGGAGGACTTCATGCAGAGCCAGGATTTGGCGACCAACAATATTCAGTTCGGTATTTCCGAGGATGCTCCGCAGGCAGTTCCGGATGCGAAAATGGAGACGACTCGTGTGAGTCAGCCATCACCAATAAATACGGCTTTTGCCCGCAGCAAGATGAGACAGCAAGTGCAGGAGTCTGCGAAGACCAAACCTATGGTTGCGCTGAATGGCTCGACCATTTCTTCCCGTTCTGCCAAGCAGGCACCGGTAGATTCATTTGTGCTCGCCGGATATCGCGAGCAGCCACTGCCGGTCATGCTGGCAGGTGTGGAGGGTGATTCCGCAAGTATTAAAATGCTCTCAACTGAGCAGCAAGCGGCTCCCGTTTCTGTTCAGGCCGGACAGATGATTCCGGGCACGGATTTCAAAGTGCAGGATGTGACGAAGAAGTTTGTCGCCTCCAAAGAAGGCAAAGGCGAGATGGTCGATGTATCCCGCGCCACGATTCAGAATACTCAGACTGGCTCGACTCACCTTCTGGTTAAGGATGTCTCCGGCTATTCTTCTGATGCCTACGCAGTGCTGACTTCGCCGGGTAGTGACTACCGCTATGTGGTGAAAACGGGTGACGTCTTCCGGACCAATCAGCCAGGCCTCGGCGAGGTGGACTATCAGGTTCTGGATATCCGCCCCAACGGTGTTGTGGTGAAAGACCTGAGCTCGGAGAAGGTGTCCACGATTTCCCGGGATGGCGTTCGCTAAGCGAAAGGTTCTCCTTCCCAACTTAGAGTTTGTGCCCCCTTCGAACTGTGAAACTGCTTGAGCCAAGTCCTTCCTTATCCGTTTCCGGGTTAGGCAAAAAAGGGGAGCATCATGCTCCGGAGCAGTCGCCACTTTCTTCACCGGAAAAGCATTGTTGTCCCGAATGTGGATCGGACGATATGCGTGAGCGGGATGAAGAGAGCGTCGGATTGAAACACTGGCGCTGGAATCCGGCGGTGGCAGTGAATGAACTTTTCTTCGGTAATCGTATTCCTGAGAACCAGATTGTTTGCCGGTCCTGTGATTTGCCTCTGAACGAGCGGACGTGGATTCCGTGTGAAAAATGCGGCGAATTGCATTCTGCGAAATTGTGGAGCCATGGAAATGCATTCGGAAACTGGCGCGGTCTCGGTTGTCAGTCCTGCGGCGCTCCGATCCGCTGTTTGTGGAACTATTTTTCCCAGATCATTCTGGTAGCGACAATCGTCTACTGGTTTCCGCCGTATCTCTGGTTTTTCCACAAGCGCCCGCTGCGTCGGGTAGGGAATCCACATGAGGTCACGACGACTCCGAAGACTTTCATCACTATGGGGCTGGTCTTTGGCCTCTGGATGTGGACTGTGATGACCGTGATCATGTGGGGATTGAACAATTACGCTTTTGCCAAGCCGACTACCATGATAGGCAGCGCTCTTTCTCAGTTACCGGTTTGGTTTGGCGGTGGAGTTGTTTTTGGTGTGCTGATGTGTGCTCTCACGGCACGGCCGAAGGCGCCGGCAGTTTCGCAAAAGGCGTAACCAATGGGCACTGTCACCTGTCCGACCTGTTTCGAGAATTTCTCGATCCCTCTCCCCGGTCGAAACGAAGTTCCCTGTGATCTGGACTACGATTGCGAAGTTTGCTGCCGGCCGATGATGATCTCGTGCTGGTTTGACGAGGTCGAAGAAGAAGTGGTCGCCGATGCTCGTGGATTGGAGGAGTAAGTTTCGGATTTTGCTGAAACAGAGAGGGCGTTTTTACTCAACTTTTACAAAGAAAGCAGGCCGTTTTGACAGAGAGTCTGCTACTTTCAGGTAGAAAAGAGACATGCAAAAGATTGTCGGTTTCCTGGTTGTTAGTATCGTCGCCCTCGCATCAAGCGCCGTAGCGCAGAAAAATTTCAATTGGGTGGAAGGCACGGAGTTTCAGGAAACGCCTTTGCATATAGCGGTTCAATCTCTGCAAACCGGCACCGGTGCCTACAACTGCGTTTTTCATCCGGAAGTGGACCGGGAGCAGTTGGTGACCTTGCGCCTGACGAATCTGCCGCGTGGTGTGGCGCTGACCTATGTTTTTGATCAGGCCGGATATGACTGGAAAAAAGAGGGACGGACCTTGCATGTGCTGCCGCCTCATACTGGTGAAATGGGGGATCGTGAACCGCTGGAGAATGAGCAAACGGGTAGGTTTGTGAATACTGCTCGAGCGCGGGAGATTATCTTCGACTCCGTCGAGTTCGATGAGGCTCCGTTGCGGGACGTCGTGGATTATATTCATCTGCGCTCGGTTGAGTCTTCTGCAGACGGGCGCGGCGTGAATGTAATCATCAGTCGGCGGATTGATGCTGAGATGCCGGTTTCCTTCAGCCTGAGAAATGTTCCAGTATCGGCGGTGCTTCTCTCGATTTCACAAACCACAGGGATCGAATTGCGGCTGGAGGAACACGCAGTCTTTTTTGACCCACCTGGTGCTCGCGCCATGCAGCTTGCCCGTCTGGAAACGAAGCGGTTGGAATGGGAAAAAGCCAACAAGCCTCAGGTCAACCGAATGCATCGGAAGCGACGCTACAATATTGGCACCGATCCCAAGGACCCGCGCTCACCTGCGCATCCCGACTATGTGCATTCGACTCACCAGGATGTCAGCAAGCGCACCAATGCACTGAATAATGTCTACAAGTGGGTGAACGGAAAGTGGACCTT
>JAHDCN010000584.1 GCA_020629815.1 Verrucomicrobiota bacterium | reverse complement strand
GCGAAACGGGAGTTTTCGGTCGACATGGTCGATCACCAGGAAGGGGAGGAAGTCGGTATTCGCAGTGCGACACTTCGCTTCGGTGGGGAAAATGCCTACGGCTACCTCAACTGCGAGCGCGGTGTGCACCGGTTGGTGAGGATTTCGCCATTCGATTCCAATGCCCGGCGTCATACCTCCTTTGCCAGTGTTGATGTGGTGCCGGATTTAAAAGAGGAACCGGACCTGGAAATCAACGACGCCGATCTTGAGATTCACACCGCGCGCAGTGGTGGTAAAGGCGGCCAGAATGTGAACAAAGTCGAGACCGCGGTTCACTTGAAACACATTCCCAGCGGCATCCAGATTCGATGCACCGTCGAGCGGAGTCAGCACAAGAATCGTCAGGTAGCGATGAAGTTGCTGAAGGCGAAACTGCTGCAAATCGAGGAGGACAAAAAGCGCGCCGAGATGGATCGCACCTACGGCGAAAAAGGCGAGATTGCTTTTGGTAGCCAGATCCGCTCCTACGTTTTTCAGCCGTATCAGATGGTCAAAGATCATCGCACCGGTTGTGAAACCGCAAATATCCAGGCCGTGATGGATGGCGATCTCGATGCCTTTATTGAATCCAAGCTGCGTGGTCAGGTGGGCGGAGACGACGATGAGATCGACGTGTAGACTTGGGCTTCTGGGATTTGTGATTGCTACGGCGTCCGTAGCTGACGAATCCGAAGTCCGCGTCGAAGTCGCCGAACAATCTGTCATCCGGCAGCAGGTGTATCAGGATTCTGCCAATGGCTGCGGCCCTGCCTGTATTCTCAATTTGCTACAATCGGGACCGGAAGAATACCGGCAGATTTATCAACGAAAACTGGTCGGTTCCACACCTGAAGTGAAGATCCGCTTTCTGGTCGATCGCTATTTCAAAAACTCCAATTCTACCGTCTATCAAAACCGGAAAAAATGGGGGCTTCACGGAATAGCCCCCGAAGATTTGGCAGCAGGATTGAATGAACTGCTTTCGGAAAACAACGCTCAGGAAACTTTCGCGCAATCTCTGGATCGCAGAGCAGGGGAGACTGACTCTGAATTTTTGCAGCGTATTCATCGGATCATAGCAAAATCCCTCCAGCGTGGAGTTACCCCGATTTTGAGTCTCCGCTCCTATACGGTGAAGAGAAGAGAGAGAAACGACAGTGAACCCGGCTGGGAAGTGTCGCGCCATCATATGGTTCTCATCACCAGTGTTGCAAAGGAATGGAAAGAGGGAAGTGCTGGATTCCCGGTGACCGTCCTCGACCCCTTCGATGGCAAATCCCGGGAAGTTCTCTTCCATGCAGAGGCAAATGGACAACCCTTTCGCGCACTGAAAGGGATTGAAACAGCTGGCAACTGGCTGAGTGGGCGCCCCTACCTGCTCGTGCAGGCCCCCGGTTTGCAGACCATCAAACCACGCGACTTGGAATGGTCAGAGCGATTTCTGATCACGGCCAACTACCTCATTTCGCGCTAG
>JAHDCN010000101.1:4460-9324 GCA_020629815.1 Verrucomicrobiota bacterium | reverse complement strand
CTCAGTCTCCTCAGTCTCCTCAGTCTCCTCAGTCTCCTCAGTCTCCTCAGTCTCCTCAGTCTCCTCAGTCTCCTCAGTCTCCTCAGTCTCCTCAGTCTCCTCAGTCTCCTCAGTCTCCTCAGTCTCCTCAGTCTCCGCCGCCACGAATTCACTTTCTACCTCATCGCTATCAGTAGATGACGCAGTCCCTGCCTCTTCGCTTTCGGTTTCCAGAAAGGCATCAATGTCGATTTTGCTTACATCTGTAGCTTCGAAATCGGCAGCGGCTTCTTCTGTGTCGTAGTCCTGTGACAATTGATTGACCAGGGCATCGATTTCTTCGCTTTCATCGACCTCGATCTCCTGTGCCTCCACTTCTGGATCGCCATAGGAGTAACCGGCTAATTCTCTCTCGACGTCTTCCGGTTGGATTCCCATCGGCGGTAGAGCAATTCTTTCGGTGATTGGCAACGCAGCTGTCGTGGCTTTGGTTTCAAAAGGAATACGGAGATTGGCAGTTGCCGGAGGAATCGGGTTGTAATCTTCTTTTTTCGCTCTCTTGACGACTTCGGTAGAAGAAGGGGAATCGATTCGGTATTTGATTCCCGACCAGGTGAGCTCTCGTTTGAACCAGGTGGATACCATTACGATCCAGTGCAACACCATCCACAGCGGTGTCAGCAAATGCTCCAGCCAACTGGCAGCGGTGAGGCGCTGACGAATTCCATTTTCTTTGAACAGGTCAAAATAGATTCGCTGCCGGGCGATGGCCCGCATTTGATCGATCAGGGTGGCCGCAGCCAACGGGATCCAGGCAGGGAAGTAGGCTAGGATGAGGCCTGCGATGGCGGAAAACAGGCCGAGCACGTAGAACGCCATCATGATGTTGGTGCCAGCGTAAAGAATCGGGGAGAAGAATTTCACCTGAGTGTATTGGCGCCGACTGAATTCGAAGAATTCCCTCCAGTTGAAATCGACTACAGTGGGAAGAATTAATGATCGAACGAAAGCGATTTTGTGCCCGGCGTTGCGGGCCGCCTTGGAGATTCGCAGATCATCGTTCAAAGACCCCCTTAGTAGTTTGGGGACATTGATGTCGTGAAATGCGCTGCGGGATAGGGCCATCGATCCGCCCCACAAAACATTGCTCCATTCCGCTCCACCCTGAGTGGTGATGGAGGCGTTGATGACGCTCGCTATTTGGTTGGAAAAAGTGGGCCTCTTGGGAATCAGCCAGCGGTAGGTGGTCGAAAGGTCATGCGTCCGGCAGGTGATTGGTCCAACCAGGCGGGTAAGCCAGTCAGGCGGGCAAACGATGTCTGCGTCGGCAAATACGATGGTTTCATCTTTGGTATCGATTTGCTCGATTGCAGCCAGTTGATTGTGGACTTTCTGCCCGCTGGCAATGGACTCTCCCGCCCGAACCAGGGTCACGGAGGTCAATCCACTGCCATAGGGATTCTGCACGGGCGCATCCCAGGTTGCTACTTCGGTATCGGGAAGGTCGAATTCTTCTCGAAGCCATTGCGCTACGGTTTCCTGACCGCTCTCAAACGTGATGATCAGTCGGAAATGATCATACTGCTGCTCCAGCATGGAGTTGAAAAAGCGCGGGGTCGCTCTTTCATCGAAGCCTTTTACCGGAATAATAACTACAGCGGGGCGCTGGTTCTTCTTTCTGTCTTTCCAAAGCCGGGCCTGTTTCCTCTTTTTCTGAAGAAAACCAAATACCCTGCAGGCAGCGACGAAGACAAGGAGGACCCAAAGACCCCAAAATGCCCACAAAACAATTTCCATTCTTTATCTACGTAGATAGTGTGCTGTCCCGAGTGGCGGCAAATCTAAGCCCTGATTGTCATAAATGAAAGCTGTGGAAACCAAAAAGTTACGGAAAACTTATCATTTTGGCGATACGAAGGTCCATGCCTTGCGGGATGTGGACCTGATTATCAACAAAAAAGACTTCGTAGCTGTCTGGGGGCCATCGGGTTCGGGCAAATCTACGCTGTGTAATTTGATCGGTTTATTGGATGCTCCCACGTCGGGAGAAGTGCTGATCAACGAGAAACCTGCGGCGAATCTTAACGATGCAGAACGATCAGATTTGAGAAATCAATCTATCGGGTTCGTGTTTCAGAACTTCAATCTTGTGCCGGTGCTTTCTGCTCTGGAGAATGTAATGTTACCACTGCAGGTGCAGGGCGCTTCCAAGGCTGAGGCAATGGAGAAAGCCAGTAAGTTACTGGAGGAGGTGGAGTTGGGCGACCGGATGGGGCACCGACCGCAGAAGCTGAGTGGTGGCCAGCAGCAGCGTGTCGCCATCGCGCGGGCGCTGGTCACAGATCCTTTTCTGGTGATTGCGGATGAACCCACGGCAAATCTGGATACGGAGAATGCGAGCCTGATTATTGCTCTGATGCGGAAGATTAACGAAGACCGCGGTGCCGCGTTTGTGTTTTCCACTCATGATGACCGGTTACTGGACCGGGTCGATCGGAAGATTCATCTTCAGGATGGCCAAATCCTCGAGGATGAAGCGGTGTAGGTCTGCTTAATAATAAAGGCGTATTTTCGGTTAACTGTCTGTAAATACGGCTAGTTCCGAACATCATGGATTTCAAAAAGGTAAAGATTGCATAATAAATTCTTGCTTGTTATGGGAATTATTGTAATTTTAGCCAATGAAATACGTTTCGGACGACCCTCTATTGGAAGCCTTAATCTTTTTTGGCAAGCTGCACGCCCGCCCGGTGAATCCGGAAGGTGCGATTCAGGGGCTTCCTGTCGTTGACGGTTCCCTCACCCCCGAGCTTTTTACCCGTGCTGCCCAGCGCTGTGGATTTGATTCGAAAACTGTGAAGCGCTCTTTGAAGCAGCTTCACGGTGCGACTCTTCCTGTTATCCTGATTCTTCAGGAAAACGAGGCTGTGATTTTGATGTCGCGGAATAAGAAGGAAGCGGAGGTTGTGGTACTGAGCAGCGGCAGTGGCACCCAGAAAATTCCTTTGAAGCACCTCGAGGAGTCCTACTCCGGGGTGTGTATCATGGTGAAGCCTTCTTACCAGTTTGAGAAGCGCGCCGATTTTAACGCAAAGACCCTTGGCGACAACTGGTTCTGGGGAACGCTCTGGAAGTTCCGTAGTTTCTACAGCCGGGTGGCCATCGCCACGGTGATGATCAACCTGCTGGCTCTGGCATCGTCGCTGTTCGTCATGAACGTTTATGACAGGGTGGTGCCAAACCAGGCCGTCGATACCTTGTTCGTTTTGGCGGCGGGTGTGATTATTGCCTATCTATTTGAGTTTGTTCTGAAGAGCTTGCGAACCTTTTTCGTAGATCGGGCCGGGCATCGAATCGATTTGCTGTTAGGCAGTGAAATTTACGGCCGCATTCTCGGCATGCGCTACGGAGACAAGCCGGGCTCTGCTGGATCTCTGGCCAGTCAGGCGAGGTCCTATGAGTCGCTGCGTGAGTTTTTCACCAGTGCAACGATTGCTGCTTTGGTTGATTTGCCTTTTGTCTATCTCTTCGCCGGTGTGATTTATCTGCTTGGCGGCGGAATGGTTGTACTGACCTTGCTTGGCGGTATTTTCCTCGCCTTGCTGGTTGGTGGTTTGATGCAAATCCCAATCAGCCGTGCAGTAGCGCAGAGTTATCAGGCCGGTAACCAGCGTCAGGCCTTGTTCGTGGAAGGGATCCAGGCGATGGAAGCGATTAAAGCAACCCGCTCGGAGTCTCAGATGCAGGCGAAAATGGAGGAGACTGTGCAGATTTCTTCGAAAGCGGAAGGAAAATCGCGCGGACTGGCTCAACTGGCAATGAACATGACTGCCTTCGTGCAGCACCTGGTTTCCACATCGATGGTGATCTTTGCTTTCTATGAAGTGGTGAATGAGAACATGACCATGGGCGCGATGATTGCCTGCGTGATCCTGACCGGTCGTGCGATGGCCCCAATGGGGATCGTTGCTTCGTTGCTCACCCGCCTACAACAGTCCCGTCGTTCACTGATGGGGCTCAACCAGATTATGGATATGCCGATGGAGCGTGAAGATCGAGGCGCTCAGTTCATCCATATTGAAAATTTTACTCCTGAGATCAAAACTTCTGACCTCAAGTTTGCCTACGAAGAAGACGGGGAAAACGTGGTCAACAATGTGAACCTCGACATCAAGCCCGGCGAGAAGGTCGCCCTGCTGGGTCGAATTGGCTCAGGGAAAAGTTCGCTTCTGCGAATGCTGATGGGATTTAATGAACCTAGCGATGGGCGGATTGATCTGTCTGGCATCGATATTCGGCAGTTGGACCCCGCTGAGCTTCGCTATCACGTGGGCTATGTTCCTCAGGATCCGACTCTCTTGTATGGCAGCCTTCGTTCCAACCTGAAGGCCGGTTGCCCCTGGGTTTCCGATGAGATGATGCTCAAAGCTCTCAACCGCGTTGGATTGGCCGATTTTATCAGGACACTTCCAAGAGGTATCGATCAGCCTGTTACTGAGGGCGGCAAGTCGCTTTCCGGAGGCCAGCGTCAGTCGATCACTGTTGCCAGAGCACTGATGGAGGAACCGGAATTGCTGGTTTTCGATGAACCAACCAGCGCGATGGATATCAAGAGTGAGCGCCACCTGCTTGGGAAGTTGAAAGAATACATGGATGAAGATCCGAACCGGACCATGCTGATCGCGACTCATAAGCGTTCTGTGCTGGCGATTGTCGATCGGATTATCGTGATGGAAGGCGGCAAAGTGATTGCCGATGGACCAAAAGATGCGGTTTTGAAAAAGGATACAGGTGGAGCGCAAAAGCCTGGACCAAAAGTTCAGCCGCAGCGTCAGCCGAAGAAAGAGGCTACCGTTCAGGGAACATCTCACCACCAAAAGCCACC
>JAHDCN010000101.1:0-4360 GCA_020629815.1 Verrucomicrobiota bacterium | reverse complement strand
TTTTGATTCCAAATGAAATTGTTTGAGAAAAAACAAGAATCCGAAGCGCCCGGCCAACCGATGCCTCAGCAGCAGGACAACCGACCCGTCCCACAGAGTGATTTGGACTACGTCCGAAATGCCAAGGCAGCGATGAGAGGCGACACCGTCCGCGGTGCCAACTTTCTCCTCTGGTTGATCGCAGCTACTTTGATTGCGTTCTTCGTTTGGGCCGCTAAGGCAGACCTTGATGAAGTGACAAAAGGGCAGGGGAAAGTGATTCCTTCCACCTCCATGCAGACCGTGCAGAACCTCGAAGGTGGTATTCTTGCAGAGATTCTGGTCAAAGAAGGTGGGCTGGTGAAAAAAGGCCAACCTCTCGTGCGGATTGACGATACCCAGACGAAATCCAGTTACCGTGAGAATCTGGCACAGAGTCAGGCTCTGTCTGCCCAGCTTTCCCGTCTCGAAGCCGAAGCAGAAGGCTTCGACGAGATCACTTTTGACAAAGAGATCATCGCCAACCGCGAAGATTTGGTGAACCGGGAAACCGCTTTGTTTGCCAAGAATATCGGCGAGAAAAATGAGCAGCTGCAAATCATGCAGAAAAGTCTCGATCTGGCGAAAGAAGAGCTGACCATGACCATTCCGCTGGTTCGGAAACAAGTCGTCTCCCGCGTGGAGCAGCTGCGCCTGGAGCGCGATGTGAACGAACTTGAAGGGAAAATCAAAGAGCTTTCCGGTGGTTTTCAGCGCGATGCGATGAAGGAATTCAACCAAACCAAGGCCGAATTCGAAAGTTTGAACGAAGCGATTAAAGGCCGCGAGGATAAAGTCGAGCGAGCGTTGGTTCTCTCACCCGTATCGGGTGTGGTGAACAAAGTGTATTTTGCCACCATCGGTGGAGTGATTCAGCCGGGTGAGCCGATTCTCGATATCGTGCCGGAAGATGACAAGCTGGTGGTCGAAGCGAAGATTCGTCCATCGGATATCGCGTTCCTTCGCCCCGGGCAAAAAGCAGTGCTGAAGTTTACTGCCTACGATTTTGCTCTTTACGGTGGTCTCGACGGAGTGGTGGAGCACATCAGTGCGGACACCATTCAGGACGAAGTCGACAAAGAGCACTACTACATGATCAAAGTGCGCAACACCGGCGGGAAGCTTGTTTCGAAAACGGATGAAGAACTGCCGATCATTCCGGGGATGGTTGCCGAAGTTGATGTGCTTACCGGGCGCAGAACTGTTTTGCAATACCTAACCAAGCCACTGCACCGCATGAGGTTCAATGCTTTGCGTGAAAGGTAAGCCCAAAAGGTAGATTAAAAATATTCGAAAGCCTCTTCTCTCACTGAGAAGGGGCTTTTTTGTTTTCAGGAAAGCATTTCCAAGTCACAGCAATTTCCGATTTTTTTGAGAAAAAACTTCTTGTCTCATTTCTCATTCTAGTCCAAGACTTGCAGCGCGGAGCAAATTTGACCAATTCGGTTAGGGAACACAGACTAACTCAACATATTCTCACCTATTTTTCTATGAAGTGGAAAAACTCTGCGTTGGCCGTGCTGTCTTGTGCGGTAGTATCGACGCAAATTCATGCAGCAGACTGGGACGGCAGCGCCGATTTCGGCGGAACCTACCTTTCCGGTAATTCAGATTTATTGAGCCTTTACGGAGGCATCGAAGGAATAAGAACCGGAGATGGCGATGAACTGATCCTCGGTCTCGAAGGCGTTTATCAGGAAAGTGCCGGAAACAAAGACTCCGAATGGGTCCGCGGTTACAGCCAATACAACAAAGAAATCGGAGGCGGCTGGTATTACGGTTTGTTTTCCGAGCTTCTTCACGACGATGTGGCTGATCTCGACTACCGACTGACCGTTAACCCGGTTCTTGGATACTACGTTTTCAAAACCGACCGTGCATCTCTTGCACTCGAAGGCGGTCCTGCTTTCGTGACAGAGCGTCAGGCTGGCAACAGGAATTCTTACCTGGCTCTTCGTTTCGCAGAGCGTTTCGAATACAAGTTCACAGAAGATACTCGTTTCTGGCAGAGCCTGGAATACCTCCCCGAAGCGGGTGATTTCGGTAACTACGTGCTCTTCGGAGAAGCTGGTATCGAAACCATGATCAGTGACAACTGGTCAGTGAAAACATTCGTCCAGAATCGTTACGATAACCAGCCCGAAGGCGGTCTCGAGCGGAACGATTTCGGCTGGTATGTGGCTCTTTCCTACAATCTGGGTAAAACTCACGATCAGGATGCGGCTGAGATTGCAGACAGCGCTACCGCAGTGCTGGACAAAGCCGGTTCCAACTGGAGCTGGGTTGGAACTGCGGGTGCTTCCTATCTTACAGGAAATACCGAAACAACTTTGATCAGTGGTGCTCTCGACGGTATGCGCCGTTGGGATGGTAAGGAAATGGGCGCAGGAGTCTTCGGCGGATACGCTGAAGTTGCCAATGCGAAAACCGCCGAGCAATACGGCGCTTACCTTTTCTACAACGTTGATCTTGTCGATCCCTGGTATGCCGGTATTCGCTTCGACTACTTGAGCGATGCCTTTGCAGACATCGATTATCAGATCGGAATTGGCCCTTACCTCGGGTATCGTGTTATCGATACTGCGACGACTTCGC
The DNA here is from genome assembly GCA_020629815.1 of Verrucomicrobiota bacterium. Classification (GTDB taxonomy): domain Bacteria; phylum Verrucomicrobiota; class Verrucomicrobiia; order Verrucomicrobiales; family DEV007; genus Arctic95D-9. The sequence goes on along the minus strand of JAHDCN010000101.1, from coordinate 1,747 downwards.
TGAAGCTTGAAGTTGGAGCCAATTACATTTGGGAAGATCAGGGCGGATCAGACAGCTACATCGCTGCCCGCTTCGGTGAGTATTTTGAGCACCAGCTGACTGCTAGCACCAAGGTTTACCAGTCTTTCGAATACTTCGCAGAGTTTGGCGACTGGGATAACTACAATCTCGTAAACAAAGCCGGTTTCGACACTACGATCTTCAATGGAATTTCGTGGACGAACGGAATCGTGCACACCTACGACAACACTCCGGCTCCTGGATTTAAAGAGAGTGATCTCTCTGTAGTGAGCGGACTGAAGTGGGAATTCTAGTCGATCCCACGACAAATTTTGAAGAAGGGCAGTCCGCTTGGACTGCCCTTTTTTATTCACCGAGCCTTTGAAACGTTGTCGGCAAATTCCTCCAATACTTTTGCCACCCACTCGTTACAATGGTATCGTTTCCCTTTCCCACCGAAATTTCTATGAAGCTCATCGCCCGTTTTCGTGAATCCCACCCCGCTGCTCACCGCCTTGTCAGTGCTTTTGCAGCTGTTGCCATGGCCCTGAGCCTCAGTTCCTGCCAGCTGATCGGTATGGCTCTCAACACAGCGGTGGCGCTTCTGCCGCTGAAGCTTTATTTCTATTGTATTCCTGAGGGAACACAGATCGACATCCCGGGCGGTTCCGCAGCTATCGAATCTCTCAAGCCGGGCGATAAAGTAATTGGCTACGACGGCGAGACCGTGACAGTGAAGCAGATCCACGGCTACGATGAAGATGAAGAAGCCGATCGTTTCCTCGAGATCTCCTTCGACAACGGAAAGAAAGTCGATCTCTGCGACATGCACCGCATCGGCGGAGTTCGCGCAATGAATTTGAAAGTGGGAGACAAGGTTTCCAGCGGACAAACGGTAACTGCAGTCCGCAACTACAAAGGAGTCGAGCGCTCTTACGACTTGCTGACAGAAGACGCCGGATACCAGATCGGCGGCGTCGCGGTAAACAGCATGATTGAGGAAATGTACGAAGCCGGTCAGACCGGCAAAATCAAGCAGTAGCGCTTTGACTAAACAGGGTTAGGTCAGCGACCTAACCCTATTGAGTCCCGCGCCCTGTTTGGGTCTTTGAGCCACCTGGCAAGCCGAGTCAGAGAGCTGCTGTAGCTGATGTCGGCCTCGATCTTTGCCGGCTCGAAAATCACGCCGAGTCAGCCCTTCGCTGTCGGCATTTCGTGGTTTCTCTGCCCGAAAAGAGGATGCGGTAGGTTTCCTGTTTTGTAAAAAATTTGTAATTAGGTGGTTGCAATGGATTATGCGGCCTGTTTGCGAAAACCACTGATTCCGTTTACGTTTTACGTTCCTGTTCGCTGTAGAAAATGAATCTATCTGAGCCGATTATTCCTGGCAGATCTGCCGCAGGAATCTGTCTGGGCGACGAGATTCTTCCAATCGTACGACAGACGGTTCCTCAACGCATTCAACAGAAAATCGGAGGCGACGTTCTTCATTTTGATGACGTAATCGTTTGGTCCGACTCCGCCCGTGAGACCGTGAACCAAATCGCAGTTTTCGGTGCCTACACCGGAACTTTCGAGCAAGGACTTACTATCGGAATGCCGCTCCGCACTGCGATCGAGAACCTTGGACCGGTGATGAGTGGCGAGGACGACGAACTCTGCTTCGAACGTATCCGGGGGATCGGAATCGAGACTTCCGGAGACGAAGGTTCGGAGACGATTTCGCATATCATCGTCTATCCCCAAC
>JAHDCN010000100.1:2006-9511 GCA_020629815.1 Verrucomicrobiota bacterium | reverse complement strand
AGAAAGAAGAAGAGGGAGAAACGGGAGAGTTCCACTCAGATGGAAGTACGTTGTTTTCGCTGCAACCACATGCAGACGGTAACTCGCTATGCGACTTCGACCCAGTGCGGCAGGTGCAGTGTTTATATTTCCATGTCTGACTACGAGGTGAAAGGGGTTCGGAAGAATGTCCTTCGCACTCGAGGTAATGTCGTCGTCTCCCGTCGGGGCTCAGTTGTGGATACGGAGATTGCCTGCCACGACCTGACGATACATGGAAAATACTCCGCCCGTGTGGATGCTACAGGAACGGTAAACTTGCGGAACTCCGGTGTAGTTCAGGGGCAGCTGAACTGTCGAAAACTGATGATCGACAGGAAATGTGAAGTGGAGTTCCCGGACGGGGTTGTTTGTGAAACTGCAGAGATTCTAGGAACGTTAAAAGGGAATCTTACCTGCGAGGATAAGGCTGTAGTTAGACGCACAGGTATCGTCGATGGCGATGTGACGGCAGCCGAAATCGAAATTCGTGAGGGTGGGGAAGTCTCAGGGGAGACCGAAATTTCCGACGATATTGACGTCACGTTGCCGATCAGAGCGGGCTACAACCCCTCTGCGATTGACTGATCAGTTGATCAGCGGATCTTTCAAAAGCAGCTGATATGGTCTGCTTCCCGGGCGGCTTGGCTGAGCGCGGTGAATTTTCGACTTCGCTGTAGGTTGGCGCCCTCTTTCCTCCGTATAGTCCCAGATGCGGAGATAGTGAGTATCAGACTCGGGGTATCTCTTCACGACCCGATTCGCCATGTGCCTGGGAAAATCGATGGGGTCCATTTTTCCCGGTAGTTCATCGTCAACAGGATGGATTCGGTCGTAGAAAAGAGCTCCCAGCGAGGCGCAGTTTTTCTTCCATACTCGAAAGTTGCCAGCGTTGTGTCGCTCTCTTTTTTGATCAAAGGCAAACAGTAAATCGAGTTGTTCTTTGGCGACCGGAAAGAACCAGAGATTCGCGTAGCAGTTGCGGTACTCGGTATGGGTATAGAGCCAGTCATACATGTTCTCCGTCATGCCTCCCAGCTTAAGCCGGTTGTGGATGTTCGGCGCTTCGGTAAAGCGGGGTGACCGGTCGTAGGGCCACGGGGCTCGAAAGTCAAAAACGATATCGCGATCGGAGTTGCCGCCCTTTTTCCTGACACCGAAAGCAAAGTGCCCGGTATTTTCGCGGAGCTGATCTCCACCGACTTGAAGGGTGATAAGAACCAAATGATGAGATTGGCTGAGTTGCAGAGGCTCTCCCATTCTTACATTCCACCAGGAATCGTGCAGTGAGTTTCCCGTATCGACACCGCGAAGTCTTTTCCGTGCAATGTTTTCGAAAGTTGCCGCATCCATAGGGATCAGCTCATGCATATTCATTCGTCGCTCAAGAATGGATCGAGCATTCTCTGAAAAGTTCTTTTGGTAGAACGAACGCGCCAGCTGAGTAGCCAGTTGTAATCTTACTGCTTCCCGATTGGTAGGATTTTCCAGTTCAACCCGAATCGAAGACAAGGCGAAAGCGGGCCATTTGTGATTGGCTTGCTCTACCTTCACTAGAGGGTCTCCCAGTTGGCGCTTCATCGCCGGTGGCAGCACCAGATAGTCGCTTACCCTTTCTTCGCTGTACGATGAAATTATCGGGCAGAAAAAAAACAGCAAACCAGCCAAAAATAAAAGCCGCCGAGAGGGAAGGGGCATCAAAGCATGGTTCGCGCTGCCGGACTGCAAATCAAGTGAATTTGAGGATCGTTATGAATTCAAAAGAACGAAGATCTTCTTGGTTCTGTAATCGATTAGGACGCCATTCTCGATCATCCAGTCGAGACCGAGGATACCGTCGATATCTTTGGCTTTGAGTCTCTCTTTCAATTCGGGAAAACGAAAAATCACGCAGGTGCGAATGGGAGAAGCCAGCTCCGAACCGGGAGCTAACTCAATGACGCCCACATTCATCGGCTTCAAAGGTTCGCTGCCGATAGAAAAGACCAGGTCTTGCGCTTCAAAAACCTGATGCTGTACGCCTTCCAGGAAAACCACATCATTCGTAGGATTCACAGTGATCTGGGCTTCATCCATGGTCGCACGCGAAAGGTAACTTCGTGGAATCGATGTATTCAGAAGAAAACGCATCGGCGTCCCGTTCACATTCATCTCGAAAGCAGCCACCGCTGAGTTGCCATAGCTGTAGGGAATCTCGAGGAAACCATTTGCCTGAACAATATCGGAAACGGAGGGGCGATAGCTGCCGTTGTTAAGAGGATTAGAGGTCCAGGTCTCGATGTATTCCCGATCCGGCTCACTCAGAGAACTCAAGGGTAGCTTTACCTCTTTCCCTCCGTCCGCAGCAAGAGTTACTTCACCTGCGTCCAAAGCTCTGAGCTCGGCGGTTAGCTTGCTCCCGGCAGCACTGGTAAACTCGCGAAGTTGGCCGGGCGCAAGGGTAGGGGTTTCTTCTTCTGCAGCTTTGTCTTCCTCCTGCTTCTTCAGCGGCTTCAGATACGTGTGTTTCTTACGCCAATCAATCACTGCATCATTAAGGTGAAAGAAATCAGCACCCATTACCCCATCGGTGCCGAAGCCAATTTCTTCCAAATCGGCGATCCCCATATCCCAGGGGCCATATTTTGCTGTGCCCACATGAAACGTTTTCACAGTGCCTGCGTAGGCGACTTCGATACTGCCGTCGGAAAGCGGAAAATCGCCATAGGCGATATCTGTCATTTTGGCCCCAACTTGCGTCGCCAACGGTTTGTGAAACAGCGTCAGAAAGCGTCCGGGATCGACGAGGAAATCGAAACGAGTGCCGTTTACATCGGTAGCAACAAACAAGCGCTCCTCTTTGAAAGTAAACGGCATGATCCCATAGCCTTTGCCAGTGAGAAAATCATCAAGGCTGTAGTCACCAAGCACTTCCTTTTTCCACTCGTTTGGGTTCCACTCTTCGACAAATCCCTGATCGGAGTCTGAAAGAGAGGAAAGCGGGATCTCGAGATTTTTGCCCAAAGATGATCGTACCTTCACTTTTGCTGAAGTGCGATCGAAAGAAAGCAATCGGGCACGCATCTTAGTGCCACTGGAACTGGTGAAATCACGATACTCTTTCGACCCCCACAAAGCGGCAGCGTCACTCAAATTATCCTGAGCAAACGATACTGATCCAATGAGCGACAACCATAGTAGGCAACTCCAGCGCATGGCGGACCAAATACGATTACGGTATTGAATTCAAATGAGAACTGCGGGACGATTTTGATCATGCTGCAGAAGATTCTTAGCGTTGTAATAGTCATCTCTGTTCTGTCTCTCGAAGCGCAGGATAAGGAGCACCGCGAACTCGACTCACCTTTTGCCTCTTTTGTAGAACCGGATTTTCCTTGTTTTACCCAGACACTCGATGCTCGTCACCTCGAAGGAGGCTGGCCGAAAGAGAACCTCACCCCTCGAGGGATTATCGTGAAACTGGGAAAGGGGCATTTTGCCTGCTTCGACACAGACCTGTTGCGGATTGCTCTGGTTTGGAAAGAAAATGAGGAAGGCGAATATCTGACCATGAGGGGAATGGCGCCGGGTAGCTATCGGTTGCCGAATCGAAAAGCTTCCGCTGGTCAGGAAAGTTTGCCGAGACCAATTGGCACGCCGCTTCTGGCAACGGGAATTTACCCCGGTGTCTGGGTGGGCGAAGGCCGACCGGATTTTCTCGATCCCAGGGAGCGGTCTGTTGATAGGGAAGAATTAGGTCTCGGCCCGTTACCAACCGAACTGGGCAGATTTTTGGGGTTACGCTACCATCGCGACAACGAAGTCGCTCTCGAGTATGAGATTGGTGGTGTGTCGGTGATCGACAGGATATCTTTGGATGAAAAAAGCGGCGCAATTATCCGGCGAATCGACCTGCCCAAAACAGATAAGACGATTCAACTGATTCAGCCGGGACCGAATGGAAAGGTTGATGTCTGGAAAATCCAGCCGGGTGAAAAGCAGGTGGCAGGTGCCTTACTTTTGGAGGGAAAAGAGGATCCCGTCTTCGATCTGGTTCATGATTGGCAGAAGACGCCACCACTCCGCTGGCCTGAGAAAATTGTCACGAAACTCAAGCCTTCGGCCCGTGATTGGAGTGGTGAAGCATTTGTCCGCGATGAAGTTGAGCTGCCGCTCGAGAATCCCTGGAAACGAAATGTGCGCCTTTCGGGACTCGACTTTTTCCCGGATGGAAAAGCCGCAGTCTGCACCTTCGATGGAGATGTTTGGATTGTGGAAGGGCTTACCGGCGGTTTGGAGAATGTAACTTGGAAGCGCTTTGCTTCCGGCCTTCACGAGCCTATTGCTCTCGAGATTTCCGGGGACGAATTGTATGTGTTTGACCGCAACGGGATCCAACGTCTGCAAGATACCGATGACAACGGGGAAGCCGACTTCATTGAGAACTTTTGCAATCTGGTCGCGCAGACTGCAGAGACCCGGGAATTTGCCAATGACCTGGTAGAAAAACCAGGAGGTGGCTTCTATATCGCGAAAGGTGGACAAGTCTCCAGCACCAGAGGAAAATACAATGGGACGGTTGTCGAAATTTCTCCAGACGGGAAATCGTATCAGGTGATTGCCACCGGATTTCGGATGCCCTACATCGGAGTCGACCCCAAGACAGGACTGCTCACAGCGAGTGACCAGCAAGGGCATTGGAAACCGGCAACTCCAGTCCATGTCGTCGAGAAAGGTGAATACTACGGATTCCAACCTTCGGGCTTTAAAGAAAAAGCCATTCATCCTCAGGTTATCGATGAACCAGAGATTTGGGTGCCTCATTTTGCCAACCAATCCGGTGCCAGTCAGCTGTGGCTGCGCGATGCAAAAATGGGACCGCTAAACGACTCGCTGATCCATGTTGGCTACAACCGTCCGGAAATTTTTCGTGTCTATCTTGATGAGCGAGGTTCAGCAAGGCAGGGAGCGATTGCGTCTATCATGGATGACTTTCCTTCCGGTATTCTGAAGGCCCGGGTTCATCCTGTTGATGGAACAGCCTGGTTTACCGGATTCAAAATCTGGGGCACGGCAGCGGATCAGATTAGCGGACTGTACAGGGTTAGGTCGACGAGTGAACCCTGTTGGGTCCCGGAATCATTGCACAGTTTTACAGAAGGGGTCGTGCTGCGTTTCTCTCAACCGGTGGACAAGGCCATTGCGACCAATCTGGCAAACTACACCGTTGATCGGTGGAATTACTGGCGCAGCTCCAACTACGGATCGGGCAACTTCAAACTCGATGGCAAGCCCGGTCAGGAAACGTTGCCGGTCGCCAGTGTCACGCTTTCAAAGGACAAGCGTTCTGTTCTGCTGGGAATTCCCGATATGAAAATCTGCCACAGCTTGAGAGTCAGCTATCGTCGCCCGGTAGCGACTTCGGCACCAGTGATTCAACACGCCTACTTTACCGTGCATCAATTGCACTCCATCGATTTGAAGAAACGCGGGTTCGGAATTAGCGAAGTAAATCTTACCCTGAAACAGGGCGCCGGAGAAATTGTCTATCCGGATCCCAGTGTTGAATTAGGAAAGCAGACTGCGACGACCTATGGTTGTATTGCCTGTCACACGACCGATGGCTCCAAGTTGCCTGCAAATGTTCAAGGTGCACAGGTTGCTGTTGGCCCGACATGGAAACACCTTTGGGGTTCAAAGCGTGAATTCACAGATGGCAGTGAACTCCGAAAAGCCGATGCAGCCTATCTTCGCGAATCGATAATTGATCCGGGACGGCGGGTCACCAAAGGTTTCGAAGCGCAAAAGACTGGAGTGGGAATGCCGTCCTATCTTGGAGTCCTCAAAGATCACGAAATTGACTCGATTGTTCTGTACATCGAATCACTGCGCAAAAAGTAGACTGCGAAATTTTACTGCTGCCACTGATCGTTGATCTTCTTTTCCAGCCATCCCTGGAGGAGATCTTTGGCGATGTCTTCGATCTTGATCTTGCCATCGTTGCCGGGTCTCGGTTGAGCCGGCCGATCCTGCGCTGGCTGGCGCGGCGGAGCTTTCGGAATCGGCATCTGATTATAGAGCGGGGAATTTACCTGGGTGTAATTCACTGGAGTGCGTGGTGCGGCGAATCCGGGTTTCACCAGACTAATTACCATTTTCCCGGTTGCGGTGTTCGGAGCTTTAGTCCCGCATCGGCTGACCTGCCGTTCGTGCAGAGAATCGAATCGCAAGTTGTAGTTGGGTGGAGTCAGGCGAAGCATGGAAGCGAAACGATCCAGTCCCCGATGGTGCACGTACGACGAGTCATTGCCCTGAATTTGGGTCACGTTGGAAGTGTAGCGGATCACATTGTTGTTCTGGTTCAGAGGGATTCGGTATTTCTGAACATCTGACCGAAGCAGGTGATTTAGCCCGGTAAAGAGATAACGCTGAGGGGGAAGGGGATAGCGATTCTCGAGATCAGGTTCGAAGCGATTGCTGCGCATAGATTCCGGCGGCAATGGTGCCCATCCGGCATGATTATTTCCGACCCTCCAGGAAACCCAGGCCGGAGACCACACAGTTCCCGGGACCCACAGCCAGCCGAGGCCGGGATGTTGAGTCCAGCGCCCGTAGTGATTAGTGGCCCACCCGTGCTTTTCATTGGAAACCCAGGTCCAGCCGAATTCTGTCTTGGCCCAGCGACCGTTTCCATACGGGTGCCAGTTGGCGTTGCGGCCGGTTGGTGGGCTCCAGACATAGCCGTAGTCCCGTGACTGAATCCAGCTGCCAAGCGAGGACAGCGGCTGAAAGAAGTAGGAAATGTCCGAGACCTTCGGTGGAACGGTAGAATATTGCAGCACTGACGGGATCGGCTTGGTTGGTTTTGGCTGCTGGGTTTTCTTAATCAAAGTCTGTGTCTGGCTGACATCGCGCAGTTGTTTTTCCAACTGGGCAAGCTTGGCTTTCAGAGCCTTATTTTCAGCGAGCTGCTTTTGTTTTTCTTTTTCTGCTGCTTCCCGTACCACCTGATTTTGCAGAGCTTCGATTTCGCGTTTCAATGCTGCATTCTCCTGATCGACACGACTTTGTTCCTCGCGGGTGACATTCACCGGTGCAGTTGTCTGCTCAAGCCGCTGACGCAGATCATTGTTTTGCTGACGCAATCTATCCGCCTCGTATTCGCTGATATTGATTCTCTCCGAGGTTTCCCGCGGCTGAGGCGTCTGCGTTTTAGGCGGAGTTTGAGTTTGAGGATTCGGGGGCGGAGGAGAGGGGCGGTCACAGGCTGTTGCGAACAGCAGTGCGACTGCCATCGCGGGGAAGAGTGCAGTTTTCATAGAAGGAGGAAACGAGGAAACCTATTTAAGGCGTTTCAATTGCTGGAGAATCGCCTGAATCTTTTTCGTATCGTTCTTCTTTTGTGCGTCTTTCAATTGAGCTACTAATGCATTGTACATCGGGACTGCCCGTGCATTCTTCGGTTTGGGTGGGATTTTTACCGGAGGCGCCTTGGCTGTTTTTTTCGG
>JAHDCN010000100.1:0-1906 GCA_020629815.1 Verrucomicrobiota bacterium | reverse complement strand
TTTTTGGCGACTGGTTTTGCGGGAGGCTTAGGAGCAGTTTTTGGCTGGACTGCCGGCATCCGATTGATGGGGTTTCTGGCATTGTAGGGAACTGAAGGCTTGGCTGTTGGAGCTTTTGGCTTCGCAGATACCTTCGCAACCGGTTTCGGTGGAGCCTTGGTAACTGGTTTTGCAGGTGGTTTAGGAGTTGGCTTGGTGACAGGAACCGGCTTTGCAGTCAATTTAGGAACCTGCACAGTTGGCTTTGGTTTCGGAGTTGGCTTGGCAATTTTTGCCACTGCAGCACCGGCAAAAAGAGTGCTGGCCAGGCGGGTAAAGTTGGAAGGCGCAGACCGGCGTGGTGCCTGTGGAGAATGCATCCGGTATACCAGATTATTGCGATTCCGGTCATCCGGGTGAAGCCCGTAGTGGTAGGGGTCGTTGTGCAAATGGTGTGACTGATGATGGTTCGGTCCGGGACAGTCGAAAGCAACATTGTAACGCGGCAGGTTGATCTGGGCTCCTCCCAGGAAAGGGTCGAGACCGTGGTGATGTACGTGATGATTTCCACGACGCTCAATGTGGGTGCAATTCACTGTTCGAGGAAAAAAGCCACCATACTGATTACTGGGAATCAGGTGTGATTTCAGATCATTGCGTGTCAGTGCGCTGTAGGCGGCGAACAGGTAATTCTCGATCGGAATCTGATAACGGGCTTCCACATTGTGATCGAACGTTTGCTGACGATATGACTGAGGAGGAAGGGGAGCCCACCCTGCATATTGATTGTCTGCTCTCCAGGAAACCCAGGCGGGTGCCCAGGTCGTGTCCGGAACCCAAACCCATCCGAGCCCGGAGTTCCGATCCCAACGTCCATAGTGAGTCGTGGCCCAACCGTGAGGCTCCTCCGACATCCAGGTCCAGCCATGGTTTGTCTTACCCCAGCGACCTTCGCGATATGGGTGCCAACCACGATTCCGACCTTCGCGAGGTGCCCATACATATCCGTAGTCAGGCGAGTGCATCCAGTTGCCATGTTGAGCAAGAGGCTCGTAGAAATAGGAAACGTCATTGATTGGTGGAGGAGTGGTTCCGTATTGCGCATTCTGATAGGAAACCGGGCGCGCCACGATCTGTGGCTGCGTCTGCGGCTGAACAATCGGTGCTACTGGTTGAGTAATTCGCTGCTGCGTTTGTTGAACGGTACGCAAACGGCTCTCCAACTGAGCCATTCGTTGTTTCAAAGCCCGGTTTTCAGCTTCCTGTTGAGCAATCTCTGCTTCTCTTGCAGCTTCGGCAGCAGCTCGCTCCTGTTCAGCTGCTTTGCGCGCGATTTCGTTCTGCACCTCTTCCAGCTGCTTTCTTAGCAACTCGTTTTCCTGCGCAACCCGCTGCTTCTCATAGTCAGTCACCTCCAAAATCGGCTGGCTATTTGTTTCAGCGACCGGTGTTGCCAATTGCTCCTCGATCTTTTGCTGAAGAGCTTCGTTTTCCTGCCGCAGCCGTTCTGCTTCGTATTCAGAAACGTTTACCGTGGGGAACTCCTCTTCCTGCTGAGACGTCCACTCGGGTTCAGCCGGCGGCGGAGCCGTTGTTTCCGAGGAAATCTGCTTTTCTTTGCAGGAAACCCCAAACAGGGCAGCAATTAGTGAAAGATGGAACAAGGAGATGGAGTGCTTCATAACGTTTCCGAGCGAGTTTGGCTCGAGTCTACCACAGTTACAGACTCTTTGTGAATGAAGAGTATGCAAAGAATCCCGTTAGTCACAGGGATACAAAGAAAAAGCGGGTGACAGCTTTCACCGTCACCCGCTCTATTCGTGTTTTAGCTTTCGCTGCAACCGGTTAGGAACTTACGCTCCGTCCCAGTTACTGTAGATGTTGACCCGCGTTCCATGACTGGTGTTGTCATAGATCATCTGGGCTG
>JAHDCN010000099.1:5716-9556 GCA_020629815.1 Verrucomicrobiota bacterium | reverse complement strand
AATCGCGTTTCGATTTTTCCGCTGCAGCCGTGACGGCCAGTGTCGAGCGATCCCTGCGTCGCCTGAAAACTGATCGAATCGAAGCGGTGCTGCTTCACTCGGATGGCAACGATGTTGAAATTCTGAATCGTAGTGGAGCGGTGGATGCCTTGAATTCGCTGAAGCAACAGGGAAAAATTTTGTCCCATGGCATTTCCACCAAGACAGTCGAAGGCGGCAAACTGGCAGTCGAGATGGGCATGGATATCGTCATGGCTACCTACAATCCCTGGCACCGGGAAGAGGAGCCTGTTCTGGATTCTGCGGCGACGGCGGGGACGTCTGTGTTTTTGAAAAAAGCATTCGGGTCCGGTTGGTTCGGAAAAGAGAAAGATACGGACCCAGTTGCGGAATCGCTGCGGCTGATTTTCGATCACCCGGCATCGACATCAATTATTGTAGGTTCGATCAACCCAAAACACATCGCTGCGAACTGTGCGACGATGCGTGCGATTGAGACATCATGAGCCAGAAGGAACGTCTGTTTTTTGACAGCCACATGCACACGCCACTGTGCAAGCATGCGGATGGTCATCCGATCGAGTACATGGAGGCCGGGGTCGAGCGCAATCTTCGCGGGATCATTTTTACCTGTCACAGCCCAATGCCGGATCGCTTTTCGCATCGTGTCCGCATGGAGCCGGAGCAGTTCGATGCTTATGTAAATCTGGTAAACGAAGCAGCCGATGCGGCACCTGATGGGTTTGATGTTTTGTTAGGATTAGAGAGCGACTTCTTTCCCGGAATGGAGGACTGGCTGACCGAACTCCATCAGCGCGCGGAGTTTCATTACATCCTGGGGTCAGTTCACTGGCATACGGCGGAGTATCGGGATGCCTACTGGAAAGGGGATCCGGTGGCTTTTCAGCAGCAATATTTCGAGCACCTTGCGGAGTCTGCGGAATGGGGATTATTCGACTCTCTGGCTCATCCAGATTTGGTGAAAAATGCAAACCCCGGTGAGTGGGATTTCGCCCGAATTCAACCGGCGATAGAGAAGGCGCTGGACAGAATCGCTGCGACTGGTGTCGCTATGGAAATCAACACATCCGGGTTGAACAAAATCTATTCGGAAATGAATCCGGGACTGGAGATGTTGACTCTGATGAAGCAGCGAAACATTCCCGTTGTCATTGGATCAGATTCACATGATCCCTACCGAGTAGGGGAGGATTTCGATGAGGCACTCAGCTCACTGGAGCAAGCAGGCTACGATAAAGTGAGCGTATTTCGAAACCGGCAACGCAGTGATCTTTCGATCGAAGCAGTCCGTGAATCCCTGACCTAACAGGGTACAGTCATCGACCTAACCCTGTTGGGTCCGGTGCAACATCGTTTCAGGCGTAGTCGCGCTGTTGTCCGGAAATGACTTCGTGATACGATCCGGTATATGAGATTTTTCCCGATTTTCCTTTGTGCTTTTGTGGCACTTTCCCTCCAGGCTGAAACCAAAGTGGAGAATGTGAAGGGGGCTGTAGTCGAAGTATACAAAAAGGCTTCTGGAGATGATCTGCGGATTTATCGCATGGATCCTCCCGGACATGATGCGAAAAAGGACAAGCGATCAGCAGCGGTGTTCTTTTTTGGTGGAGGATGGAATGGTGGAACGGTGACGCAGTTTGCGCCGCATGCGCAGTATTTGTCGCAACGGGGGATGGTGGTCTTTCTTGCCGACTATCGGGTGAAGTCTCGACAGAACACTTCACCGAGGGAGTGTGTGGCCGATGGGAAATCTGCGGTTCGCTGGGTTCGGGTAAATGCAGAGAGGCTGGGTATCGATCCGGACAAGATTGTCGCCGGTGGCGGCTCGGCCGGGGGACATGTAGCGGCGACGACAGGGATCTGTGATGGTCTGGATGACCCGAAGGATGAAAACCTGTCAGTCAGTTCCAGGCCTCAGGCTTTGCTTTTGTTCAATCCCGTCTACGACAATGGTGAGAAGGGCTATGGCCACAGTCGGGTAGTAAAGTGGTTTCCCAAGATTTCACCGGCGCACAATCACTCCAAAGATGATCCACCGACCATTGTGTTTCTTGGCTCGAAAGACAGTCTGATTCCTGTGTCAACGGGGGAAGCGTTTCGAGATGCACAGAAAGAGTTGGGCATTCAAAGTGAACTGCATGTCTACGAGGGGCGACCTCATGGATTCTTTAATCTGAACAAAGGCGCCGAAGATTTTTCCGACACGATCCGCAAGACGGACAAGTTTCTGGTTGGATTGGGATTGCTTGATGGTGAAGTCGACGAAGGTGCACTGGAAGCGGTGGTTGCTGCTTTTCCCAAGCCAAAGAAAAAGGCAAAAAAATAAGTCGCTCCGTTCGTGATAAATTGAGACGCTCTATCAGCTAATTTTATGAAAGAAAAGAATCCTGCTTCTAACGCAAAGACTTCCCGTCGTGATTTTACCAAGAAGGCGGCCATGGGTACGGCGGCGGCCAGCTCCGTTTTTGGTTTCCAATTTGTTCCGAGTCATGTTTGGGGTGCGAATGAAAAAGTGCAGCTTGGCGGTATCGGCTCGGGAGGTAAAGGCACAGCTGATATTGGCGGTTCGGTAAAGGTAGGCATGCATGTCGCAGCGCTGGTCGACATTGTGGACACGAAGCGGTTGTCACTTTCCGGTGCGGATAAGGATGCGAAGAAGTTGGAGCGACGACTGGCTTCTATGGCAAGCAGTCGAGGCAAGTATGCTGATGCCAAATTCTACACCGACTACCGCGAAATGATCGCAGACATGGGTGATAAGATCGATGCGGTGACCATCTCGACACCGGACCATCATCACTTTCACGCAGCTGCTCAGGCGATGCAGGCGGGCAAGCACGTGTATTGTCAGAAACCACTGACTCATGGAATCTGGGAGGCTCGCAAACTCACTGAGCTTGCTGAGAAGACGGGCGTGAAAACCCAAATGGGAAATCAGGCTCACGCGAACGACCATATGCGGCGGGTGGCTGAGTTACTCCGTGCGGGTATCATCGGTGACGTGAAGGAGATTCACGCCTGGACGAATCGCCCGATCTGGCCACAGGGTTTTTCTGAAACACCGGAACCGGCTCCGGTTCCAGTCGGGATCGATTGGGATCAATGGGTGGGACCTGCACCGTTTGTTGATTACAGTCCGGTGATTGCTCCTTTTGCCTGGCGCGGATGGTGGAATTACGGCACTGGTGCTTTGGGAGATATGGCATGCCACATCATGGACATGGCATACTGGGCTCTCGATCTCGGTGCTCCATCGACGGTAAAGGCGATCGAAGAAGAAGGGGGCAGCGATTTGTCAGCTCCGATTCATTCCACTTTGGTTTACGACTTTGCAGACAAAGGCGTGAAGTTTCACTGGTACGATGGCCAGAAGGGCGCGAAATTCGACAAGGATGAGTGGCGCTTGATACCCGGTGAATTTAATCGCCCGGGTGACGACATTCTGGAAGGGGTCGATTACAAAAAGTTTGGCTCCGTGGTTATCGGCAGCAAAGGGAAATTGTTTTTCAACCGTTTCAATGACACCTGGTTCGTTAGCCCGGGCAATGCGATGGATGGTTTCGAATTTCCGGAGAAAAGCATCCCGCGGGCTCGCGAAGAAGACAACTATGCCGAGTGGCTCGATGCGATCGAGGGCAAAGTCGATCAAGGACAATCCTACTTTGGCTATGCCGGACCATTTACCGAAACTATTTTGCTCGGTGTGGTCGCGCAGAAGAATCCGGGAGAAACCCTGAAGTGGGATGCCGACAAGCTGGAGTTCATTGGCCGCCCTGATTTAAAAGAGCAGGTTCGGCGTCCGTATCGTGATGGCTGGGA
>JAHDCN010000099.1:0-5616 GCA_020629815.1 Verrucomicrobiota bacterium | reverse complement strand
TAGCGAAAGATTGACCGGATTCGGGTGATTCTGTCCGCCAGTCCCGGAACAGACGGGGAAATTTCCTCCGCAATCTCAGTGGCGGTTTCATTCATGCCGCAGGCTTGTGCGAACCACAGCATCTGTTCCCATGCAGGAGCGGTTTGCTCAGTGATTGGGGGGAAGCAGGAGCGGCCGGCTTCGATCAGCCATTCGGGCTCAAATTCCTCGACCGCTACATCATTCGGGCCGAAACCGAGATCGACTACGAATTTGCTTTCATCGGCTCCAGTGATTTTGGCATCCAGTGGAACGCCTTCCCTGCGACGGATCTGTTTGCTTTCGTAGCCATTCTCCGCAAATACTTTGGCGAGTGAAGATACAAACTGGTCGGCGTTGGAATAGGCATGGATCAAGTCCTGCTTCACCGGCTTCATCTCTTCTGTGTTGATCGAAGCTGTTTCCATCTTCAGGGATGCCGCAGAAAAAAGCAGGGTGTCCTTGTAGGAAACAAAACTGCGAACCATCTCTGCCAATTGGGTCTTTTCTGCTTCTGCTTCCGGTGAAAGCTGAGCGGGAACGGTCGTGGTCGGGGGTGTCGATGGTGTCGCCGCTGGAGGTGTCTCTTTTCTCTCTGGCGAAGAGTTTCGGGCAAGAAGGGCAGCGAGCTCTGCTTCCTGTTTCAAAATCGTATCGACCCGCTCAATTCGCGCCTTTACCAAGTCTGCTGCTGCTCCTCGCGTCTTCAACGAGGGAAGTTTTTTGCGCAATTCGGCCTGATCCTGCTTCAGCTGATCGACGCCGGATTTGCGGGCCGGGTTGGGCAGACCCTGAAGGATGGCATAGTCAGCGCGAAAATTGGCGTCCAGTTTCTTGAGCTGGGCAACCCATTCGAACGCTCCGGAAGGTTTGGATTCCTGAAAGCGATCAAACCAGGGGATTGCAGCGTCCATCTGACCCAGGTGCCAGTTTTTTAATCCTCCTGCCAGGTGCATCAGAGACTCATGAGAGTTCGGAGAAAATTGGTCCATTTTTTCCGGCAGCAGAGGAAGCTGCTGTTGAAGGCTCTTTGCTGATTTGCGAAGAAAATTTTGCTGAGCAGTAAGGCTGTCGTTGTCCACACCCAGTGATTTGATTTCAGCCAATTTTGCGAAGTATTCCCGGCTTTTGTCTTCCCGGCCCTGATACAGATTGATCAGGCCCAGGTAAAACTGATTCCAAGCCTGACTGATCGCAGGTAGTTTTGTCGAACCATCAAGACCGGAAAAACTATTCTTCGCTTTCTCGATTTGGCCAGCTGCAAGAAAGTTGCGGCCTTCCAGGAAACGCTGAGCCTGTTCGCTGGCCTCGGCACTGATGACTCGTTGGCCGTTGCCGCCGGAAATCAGGGCGCCACCATTAGAATCGTCATCTGTCTTCTTGTTGGCAAAGGAAAGACCAATTGCTGCCAGCGCCATCAGGGCGACTACTCCGATTCCCACTTTTGCCCAAATGCTGGAAAGGGCTCCCTTAACAATATGAGTTTTGCCGGACTGGGCATCTTGAATGAGCTCTACTTGATCCAGAATCTCCTGATAGGATCCAAAACGTTTGCCCGGCTGATGAGCCATCATTTTGTCCACCAGGCTGATGGTTTCTTTAGACACATCCGGGGCGTAGTCTTTCAGCGAAATTTTTGCCGACTTGATCTCCTTTAACTCTTCCAGGGAATTGGTATTGGCAGCAAAGGGGGGCTGCCCTGCCAACCCGTGGAACAGTGTGGCTCCCAGACTGTAGATGTCTCCCAGGTAGGTGTCCTGTTCGCCATCGAGTTTCTCCGGTGGAACATAAAACGGAGTGGCCCAAATCTCTTCGTCCGTATCTTCGCCACCCTGCTGAACAGCCAGACCAAAATCCACCAACTTCGCCACGCCATCTTCCATCACCAGCATGTTGCCGGGTTTGATGTCCCGGTGGATCAGGTTCTCCCGGTGGGCTGCTTGTAGACCTCGCGTCACATCGTGGGCGATGCTGAGGACATCCGATTCTGCAATGGCTCCGCTGCCTTCGATCAAGTGCTCGAGACTGGTCGCCTTCACCAGCTCCATCGCAATGTAGAAGTAGCCCTGGTCGTGGCCTACGGTATACACTTTGACCACATTTGGGTGCTGGATCGATGCCGTAAGTTTTGCCTCACGCTCGAACATGGAGGTGAGGGATTCATCTTTACTGAAGTGCTGGTGCAGGATCTTCAGCGCCACTTCCCGCCCGAGGGTTTGATCAACGGCGCCAAAAACCTGAGACATTCCGCCTTCGCCGAGAAGTCTGGTGATCTGGTAATGTCCAAGCAATGTCCGAACCCGGATGGCTTTCGCGCAGTGCGGGCACTCGATTTTTGAAAAAGGAGATAATGCAGTGACGTCCAGTGCCTGATCACATTCCGGGCACTGGTTCACGACCATTTCATCTGCTTCGCTCGGCTCTTCCATTGAAGGGTCACGCGGCTCTCGGGCTCAGCGATGGCGCAAGTGTATCGGCTTCGTAAAATGATGCCAGCGAAAACACGGTGAATTTGCGGACCATCTGCAGGTGCTCATTCAGTGCTAGTTTCAAACATGAAGCGATTGATTCTTCGGTTTTTTCTAGGCTGCTTTTTTGCAGGAACAACAATAGCCGGGGCGGAGCCATCGCCGGAAATCCATGCAATGGCTTTTAATATTCGATTGGGGGTGGCCAAGGATGGGCCGAACGAGTGGAATTTGAGAAGGGAGCTGGTTTTTCAGGTGTTCCGGGACCACCAGCCTGATGTCGTCGGTGTGCAGGAGGCCTGGAAGTTTCAGATTGATCAGATGCTGGAGGCTCTCCCCGGTTACGCAATGCTTGGCCGTTCGCGGCAGTCTGACCCGGTAGAGGGGGAGTGGTGTCCGATTTTTTACCGAAAAGAGAAAGTCGAGGTTCTGGAATCGGGCACATTCTGGCTCTCGGATACACCGGATGTGGAAGGCTCGAAGAATTGGGGAAACAAGATCCCACGGATTTGCACATGGGCGCACATGAAGGAGAAGGGTTCGGAAAAGACCTTTTATTTTTTCAATACTCACTTTGACCATCAGAGTCAGGATTCGAGAGCAAAAAGCGCTCATCTTTGCCTGGAACGAATTGCGCAGCGCGAGGCAACCGGAGACCCAGTGATTCTGTTGGGAGATTTCAATGCAGGTGAAGAGAATGAGGCCACGTTGACTCTCCAAAAAGCAATGCTCGACACCTTTGGTGAATTGCATCCGGATGTGGAGGACCGCGGCACTTTCGGCGGCTGGAAAGGCAGAAAAGACGGGAAGCGAATTGACTACGTTTATGTCGGTCGAAACCAGTGGAATGTGAAAGAGGCCCGGATCCTGCATGATCATTCGGCGGATGGTCGCTATCCGTCTGATCACTATCCGGTCGATGCGATTCTCCAAATGAAATAACTGACGCTTGCTGTGGAATGGATATACCCTCACAATGGAGGGATGGCGACATTCATCACCGACGATTTTATGCTGCAGTCTGATGCAGCGAAGGAGCTGTATCACAATTTCGCGAAGAATTGCCCGATTCTAGATTTCCACAATCACCTGCCGCCGGACGAGGTTGCGCAGGATCGAACTTTCGAAAACTTGTATGATGTCTGGCTTGCTGGAGATCACTACAAATGGCGGGCGATGCGGGCGAATGGTATTGAAGAGAGTCGCATCACTGGGGATGCTGACCCGCGCGACAAATTTGACGCCTGGGCAGAGACCGTGCCGCATTGCCTGCGCAATGCTTTGTATCACTGGACCCATTTGGAACTGAAGCGGTATTTTGGTTTTGATGACCTGTTTTCGCCTGATTCTGCGGATCGCGTTTGGGAGCAGGGGCTCGATCTGCTGACGAGGAAAGAGTTTTCCTGCCGTGGATTGTTGAAGCAGCAGGATGTGCGTGCTGTTTGCACCACAGATGATCCCGTGGATTCGCTAGAGCATCATCGTGCATTAGCAGAAGACCCGACTGCCGAAGTAAAGATGTATCCGACCTTTCGGCCGGATCGTGCTCTCGGTGTAGACGATGCCGCGAGCTTCAATGAATGGGTAAATACCTTGAGCGAGGTATCGGGATTGGATTGCGGAAGCCTTTCAGGACTCAAGGATGCCATTCGAAGTCGTCACGATTTTTTCCATGAAATGGGCGGTCGTATCTCCGATCACGGAATGCATCATGTTTTCAATGAAGACTGCAGCGAAGAAAAAGCCGAAAGGATTTTCGACAAGGTGCGATCCGGAACCGATGCAGATGCCTGCGAAACCGAAGCCTTCGGCAATTACCTGATGTTGTTTTTCGGAGAGCTCGATGCATCCCGAGGCTGGACCAAGCAATTGCACATCGGTGTCACCAGAAACAACAATACTCGATTGTTCCAGAAAATTGGCAGAGACATCGGATGCGATTCTCTTGCTGATGTGGAGCACGTGGAAGGAGTCGGGAAATATTTGGATACGCTCGATCAGCGCGGGCATCTGCCGAAGGTGATTCTGTATAATTTGAACCCAACCGACAATTACGCTTTGTCCACCATGCTCGGGAATTTTCAGGAGGGGAAACAAGGTGAACCGCCCTGCCGAATGCAGCTCGGAACCGCGTGGTGGTTTGCCGATACCAAAGAAGGAATGGAGTGGCAGATTAATGCGTTCTCGAACACCAGCCTGTTGTCGAGGTTCCTGGGAATGCTTACCGATTCACGCAGCTTCCTGTCCTTTACCCGTCACGAATACTTTCGCAGGATTTTGTGCAATGTGATCGGCACAGATATCGCCAATGGTGAGATCCCTAATGATATGGAACTTGTCGGCGATATGGTGCAGCGAATCTGTTATCAGAATGCAGCAGACTTTTTTGGATTGGAGCTAGGTGAATGAGAATACTCTTGATTGCAATCGTCGGTCTGGTCAGTCCTGCTTGTGCGCAGGATAATCCAGCCATGGAACAGCGGTTGGCCAAGTGGCTGCAGCAGTTCCCCGAAGCCGACACCAACAAAGACGGTAAGCTGACGATGGAGGAGGCGAATGCCTTCAAAGCCAAGATGCAGGAGCAGCGGCAGGCTGATAAGAAGAAGTCGCGGGTCGAGCCAACCCATGCTGATGTAAAATATGGCGACCATGAGCGGCAAGTGTTTGATGTCTGGCTGCCGGAAAAAGAAAAGGCTGGTGAGGGGCGCGTGCCGGTGTTGATCTTTTTCCACGGCGGCGGATTTGTCGCTGGTGACAAGAAAGGTTTTGATCCTTCGAGTTTTCTGGAAGCAGGAATTGCCTGCGTCAGTTCCAACTATCGCTTCGTCGATGGCCGGGAAACTTTGTGTCCGATTCCGATGCAGGATGGCGCGCGGGTCGTGCAGACGGTCCGTCATCGGGCGGACGAGTGGAATATCGACAGTGGCAGAGTGGCGATCTCCGGCAGTAGCGCCGGTGCGGTGATGACACTGTGGATCGGTTATCACGACGATTTGAAACAGCCCGACTCCGAGGATCCAGTCGCGCGCCAATCCACCCGGGCGACCTGCCTGATTCCGCTTAACGGTCCGACCAACCTGAATCCCGACTGGATTCGCAAACACATCGGCGGGGCGAAGCATGTTCACGG
>JAHDCN010000583.1 GCA_020629815.1 Verrucomicrobiota bacterium | reverse complement strand
ACCACAATTCGAATATCATCCGGGGAATCAGGCATGGCTAAAGGCTCCTCAACAGTGCCAAACAGCTTTTTCAAAAACGACACGCCCGAGGATACGGCCAAACGGGTGGGATTCAAATGCGACCGAAAGACTTCAGTCAAGAAGCCACTCAATGAATGGTCTTGGCGCACAGAGCATCAGGAGAACACAAACCCCGACCGAAATAGCAAAAATACCAAGCGGATAAAGCCAACCTCGCCAGGGCCGAATCGAAGCGCTCACTATCACTCCCGGAATCCACAGAAACCCTGAGGCATAGAGAATCCCCATCGCTGACCACACCACAATGCTGGTGTGGGCTTCCAGCGGAGAAGAAAAGCCCGTAGTGCGATAAGACGGCCACCCTCCAAAGCCAAGATAAACGTGCACAGCAAGCGTGTAATACATGACAAGAAGACCCACTCCCGGTATTGCCGCGAGACCAGCTAACTTGCGGGAATTTGAAAACCGGTCCAGCCCGGAACCCGCAACAGCAGCGATTGATCCAAAAAGTAACAGTCCAATCGAATAGAAAACTGGAGAGATATAGCTCATTGCATCTCTTTGGCCTCTCCGTTAGGCCAGCAGTAGATCCCAATAGCCACTGGCAATCTTCCCAACTTAAATTTTATCCATCCGCCGGACATCAGCCTCCAGTTTTCCGTCGGCAATCGCTTGAAACGCTTTGATGTGATCACTCTCTAGATGCCGGTCCAGCAGCTCCTCACTGGTCCAGTTTTCATGGAATACGAATAGAGTCGGGTCTTCACGGTCCTGATGCAGATCGTAGTTGATACAACCTTCTTCCTGCAATGTCGGCTCAATCAAGCCTCGCAATCCTGCACCGATCTCTTCGAGGTGGTCAGGTTGAACACGAATAATAGCAACAACAGTGAGGACTCCAGATGACATATCTGCACCATAGGTTTTCCATTTCGTCAGCGCAAGAAATCTGAAGTCGCTTGAAGGGACCGAAAGCAGACAGTAGTCAATTGCATGAATGTCGTTATTCTGGGCGCATCACCCAAACCCGACCGTTTCTCTTTCCTTGCTCAAAAGCGATTGATTGAAGAAGGACACCAGACAATCCCGATCAGTTTATCCGGAGAACCGATACTCGGTATTTCAGGCTATCAATCGATTGGCGATATTCCCGATTCGGATAAGCCAGTCCATACCGTGACGGTCTACATGAATCCGCAAAGGTTCGAGGCAATTCTGGACGACGTTCTCGCCGCGAAGCCCGAGCGGATCATTTTTAACCCGGGTACAGAATCTGTTGAGATCAGTAATCAGTTTCGACAGTCTGGCATCGAGGTGGTTGAAGATTGCACCCTGATCATGCTGGACCAGGGCACGTTCTAAAACCTACCCAGTCGTCCGCAAACCACTGGCGATCGCGCTGATGGAAAAGATCAAATTTCTTGGCAGTTCTTCATCCTCATCTGACGCATTTTCCCGCCAATCGCGAAGCAGCTCGATTTGCTGACGATGCAGGGTCCGAAGCGGTTCTTCGCGAATGATTA
>JAHDCN010000582.1 GCA_020629815.1 Verrucomicrobiota bacterium | reverse complement strand
AGCGAAAACTGGCGCCGAATTCCACTGGCGGAGGAGTTGCGACGGTGACCAATGTCGGACCTTTTGGCATTACTTCGGCAACACCGATTCCCCTGCCTGAGCAAAATTTGGTTCTCGGCCTGATGGCAGGACGCAAGGTTCCTGTCTGGGACAACGATCAGGGCGAATTCGTCCCCAAGATTGAAAGCCAATTCATTCTCAGCTTCGACCACCGCATTCTCGACGGCGGAGCTGCAGGACGATTGCTGCAGCGAGTTGGTTCTCTGTTACAGGAACCCGACAAGCTTTAGGTTTGCGCAATCGTAGCGGAATTTGGCAAAATTCCGATTATAGACAACCTTTCGGAATTCTCCCGAATTCCGCTACCTCTCATTATGAGATCTTTTCGTATCCTTGCCGTTGCCCTGTCATTGGCCGCTATTTCCACTTCTGCAGCAGAGCCAGAACTCGTTCCGGTTCCCGGTTCGGCAGACGAATTCTTTTTGGTAGAAATGATAGAGGGCGACACACTCTCACTCACACCCAATGAAGTCTTCTTCCCCAAGCGTGGGCTGAAAAACGCCGGTTCGGGATCAAAGCCCGACGTGAAGAATCTCAACGGCGGCAACAGTTTTGCTCATATCGAAGGCTGGGATGAAGATGACGTGGCCGAATGGGGCGTCTATTTCGCGAAGCCCGGAGAGGTGGAGATCTCGGTCGAAAGTTCCGGAGGACGGTTTGAAATCTCCATTGGTGAAAACCAATCGCAACGCGTTGGCTCTCAACCCGCAACTTTCCGGATCTCCGAAGCCGGGCGCCATTCACTTTTCCTCACCTGCACCGGCGATGCCGCAGGAGCCAAGGTTTCGGCTGTCACTTTGACTGGTCCAGCCATTGAAGGCGGCGGTGTCGTTCGAAAGCGATGGCGACCTGCGGCAGCACATACCAAGTTCACCAACTCCAGTTTGCCGAAAAACGTCCGCCTTTGGATCATGGAAATGGACGCGGTGCCGGGTGATCTCGATTTCTATTGCCCGATCACCACTCCCTTCGGCTACTACGGACCGACTTGGAAAGCCGACGGAACAGTGAATTCGAGTTTCAACTTTTCCCTCTGGTCCTTCGGAAGAGGCAAACCAGAGCCTCCGGTTGAGCAGTTGTCCCACTTGATTGCGATTGGCAATCCGACCGCGAAATTCGGCGGCTTTGATCACGAAGGAACAGGCGTCAAGATTCGCGACTGGGAACCGCTCGAAGGACGTCAGGGCCAACGCCAGGCACTCGCGCTTCGCGTCGAACCCGGCGAGAAATATGACACCTACTACAGCTACTTTTTTGCCAGCGATGAAAAACGATGGAGGCTGTTCGGTGCCGGGAAAAAGTGGAACAAAGGCAAGCCGCTTGAGAACCTATGGGTCGGCAGCTTTGTCGAAGTCCCCGGCCCCCCACCCGTCCAGCGAACCGGCCCTTACGTGCGCAGCATGCGCTATCGAGGTTGGGTGATGGATGAGAAAGGCAAGTGGTACACTCTTGATCGCATGCAAAACGGCAATGTCGATAAAGAGAC
>JAHDCN010000098.1 GCA_020629815.1 Verrucomicrobiota bacterium | reverse complement strand
ACATCGACGCTGGTTTGCTCCGGCTCCCCGCGCACTGCATACAACCATCCATCCACAAAAGGAGAGGTTTTCACCACACAGGCATCCACTTCGAGAATCGGATTACCACCGAGAAACTCGCCATCCATCACACAAAACAGGTCACTCGCCGCTTTGAAGCCCTCCACCGATCCGAGCAAAGTTCCGGACCCAACCGTATCGCCCTCTTTCACATCAAACACCGCTTCCACCAGTTCTCCCAGCATTCGCGAAGCAAACTTGGAAAAGCCGACTCGCCACACGCCTGGATCATCCTCGACCGGCTGCATCCAGTAGTGACTTAGAGAATACTGGAAGTCCTCCGGCAACCGGGCGGAAAAACGGGCATGCTTGTAACGGGCAAATTTCACAGTTCGAAATCAAGCACGGTCCGCCGGAAAGGCAATCTCTGGAAGCATAACCGGGTTGCGGGCACTCTATTATTTTCCAAACAAAGCCCCAGCCGCGTAACGCTTATTCACCAGACACAACCCTGTTGAGTCCGTGACCCAACAGGGTATGTTATCCGACTAAACCCTGTTAGGTCACTGACCCAATAGGGTTAGATCAGAAAATCAGTTCCAACCTACGTCACCTGCCCACATGCACGTCCGCTATCTCCTGCTCTTGCTATTCGTTTTTTCCGCCACCAGCCAGGCCCAACAAAAGGCCAATGACCCGATTCCTCTTGCCCACGAAGGCAGTGATATCGCTACCGATTCGTCTGTGACCTGGGGAATCCTCGACAACGGCATGCGCTACGCCATCCTGCCGAATGCCGAGCCACCAAACCGGGCCAGTCTTCGGCTGTTTGTCGATGCCGGCTCACTGATGGAGAAAGACAACCAGCAGGGCCTCGCTCACTTCCTCGAGCACATGGCATTCAACGGCACCAAAAATTTTCCCGCCGGTGAAATGGTCGAATATTTCCAGCGACTCGGTATGGGCTTTGGTAATCATACCAATGCGCATACATCGTTTCACGAAACGGTTTACAAGCTGGAGCTTCCCAATACCGAAGACAAAATGCTCGACGAAGGCTTTTCCCTGCTGCGCGACTATGCCGACGGTATGCTGCTGGAGGAAAAAGAAATCGAAGATGAGCGCGGCATCATTCTCAGCGAAAAGCGCACCCGTGATTCAGTCGGCTGGCGGACCTTTGTCGAGCAGATCAACTTCGCGTTTCCTGAGCACCAGCTTAGCAAACGCATGCCGATTGGCACCGAGGAAGTAATCAAAAATGCCGGGCGCGACCGGTTCGTTGAGTTTTACAACGACTGGTACACTCCCAACCGGATGGCCGTGATTGTGGTCGGAGATATCGAAGTCGCCAAAGTTGAGGGCATGATCAAACAGCACCTCGGTGCGATCCCTGCCCGCGAGAAAACCCCGACTCCGGAAATGGGCACTGTTTCCAAACGGAGGTTCGCCACTCACTACCATTATGAAGAGGAAGCCGGTGAAACATCTGTTTCTATCGAAACACTGAAAGAACGAATCAGTCCGCCCGACAACAAAGCCCGACGTGCCAATGATTTGCGCCTGATGATGGCGTCCCAAATGATCAACCGCAGGCTGGAGCGGATCGCGAAGAAGAAAGAATCCCCCATCAGTGCTGGTCGCATGCACGCCGGTGACTTCTTCGATTTGGGATTTGCTCAATACGGATCGATCGAAGCCGACTGCACTCCGGAAAACTGGGAAGCAGCCATGGCACTGGTCGAACAGGAACTGCGGCGCGCTCTGGAACACGGCTTTACCGATGCAGAGCTGACAGAGACCAAAGCCAATGTGCTCAATCAATACGAGAACGCAGCCGAGCAAATGGCCACCAGAAAAAGCCGGTCACTCGCCGATCAAATCGCCAGCCGAATCGGGAATCGCCGAATTTTCACTAGTCCAAAAGACGACCTGCCCCGCGTTCAATCAGAGCTCGAAACAGTCACTGCAGAACAGTGCCGAAATCTGTTGAGAGAGCTTTGGGATGGCAGCTACGAGAAGATGGCACTGGTATCCGGTAATGCTGTGATCGAAGATGCGAACAATGCCATCAAGTCGGCATACAACGCGAGCAGCGAAGTAGCCGTCACCGCCCCCGAAGAAAAAGAACTCGGCGCCTTTGCTTATGCCGACCTGCCTAAAGCCGGCAAGATCGCCGATCAGAAAGAAGTCGAAGATGTCGGGGTGACTCAGATTCAGTTCGAAAACGGAGTCCGTGCCAATCTGAAAATCACCGATTTCGAAGACGAAACCATTCATGTAAAAGCACGCTTCGGTGGGGGACGCTTGACCGAAACAAAAGAGGGCCTCGCCTTTTACACCGGCAGCACATTCACTGGCGGTGGCCTGGAAGCGCATAGCAACGATGAATTGAAGCAGCTTTTCGCCGGGAAGTCTGTGTCAGTTGGATTTGGTGTAGAAAATGATGCCTTTACGCTCGCCGGCAGAACCAACCCCGAAGATCTCCAACAACAGATGCAGCTGCTCCGCGCTTATCTGACGAACCCGGGCTACCGCGAAGAGTCGACGACCGAGTTTCGCCGGGCATTGGACTATATGTATCAACAGCTGGAGCGAACACCGGGAGGCTATGCACAGGACAAAGTCGCCCGCTTTCTTCATTCCGGTGACACAAGGTTTGGATACCCGTCCCGAGAAAAAGTCGAAGCCTTCACTCCAAATGATGCCAAAACCTGGCTCGAGAAAGACCTGAAAACAGGTTACCTCGAGATTTCTCTAGTGGGAGACTTCGATAAAGAAACTGCGATTTCAGTATTGGCTGCAACGGTCGGAAATCTACCCAGGCGGGACAAAGAAAAACCTGCCTACTCCGAAGAGCGACAGGTTGCATTTCCCGAAGGAACAGCCGAACCAACAGTGTTCGAGTTTGAGTCTGAAATCCCGAAAGGAATGACCGTGGTTCACTGGCCGACGATCGACATTTTTGATATTGAGAAAACCCGCCGTATCGGAATGCTCGGAGCAATTCTCGACGATCGGCTCCGCAAAAAGATTCGTGAAGAATTGGGCGATGCCTACAGCCCTTTTGCTCACAACTTACCCAGCGACACCTGGAAAGACTATGGCTACCTCTTTGCAACGGTAACCGTCGACCCCAAGCAGGCTGAAAAGGTTGCAACCGTCATCGCAGACATAGCCAAAGAACTGGCAACGGGAACCAGCATTACCAGTGACGAATTG
This sequence comes from Verrucomicrobiota bacterium, assembly GCA_020629815.1. Classification (GTDB taxonomy): domain Bacteria; phylum Verrucomicrobiota; class Verrucomicrobiia; order Verrucomicrobiales; family DEV007; genus Arctic95D-9. The sequence goes on along the minus strand of JAHDCN010000098.1, from coordinate 6,475 downwards.
GAGCGGGCCAAGAAGCCGCAGGTCACTCAGATCGAAGAAATGCGCCGGACCAATCGCTACTGGATGGGCAGTGTCATGGAAAGCAGCCAGGAATATCCACAACGCCTTGAGTGGTCAAAAACCTTCGTTGATGACTACAAGAACATCACTGAAGGAGAGGTGAACAATCTGGCCAAAGAGTTTCTCCAGCCGGAAAAAATGGTCACCGTAATCGTCAGGCCGAAGGCTCCGGAGAAGGAGTAGTTTTTTCACTACTCTCGCTTTCAGGTCTTTTTCCCTGTTCCCAGTCAAGAACCACCTGGGACAGGAAATAGATCAACAGGATCGTGTGTAGCACTTCCGAATCGGTAAAGGTATTTTCGAAAAACCCGGAAACCAGAAAAGCTCCGATTACCGGCAGAAAGTAATACCGCGCCACCTTGGAATACCAGACTTCCCGCCACCAAAACCCACAAAACCCCAGAAAGGCCAATCCTCCGAAAACGCCAGTAGAGGCAAATGCTTCGAGGTAGTTATTGTGGGCGTGAGTTTGGCTGTGAAACATCACCCGGTCCCTTCCCTTTCCTGTCCACTTGTCCATGGGAAGGCCGTAATCTTTCTTGAGCTCAGCGCTCTTTAGTTCGAAGTTACGATAACCAACTCCAAATACGGGATTCTTCAGGAATGCGAGGGATGCCGCTGTCCAATTGGAGAAACGTCTATCGTCTCCTACTTTAATCATTGTGAAGCGAGAATCGGTTTTCACCGCTAATGCTCCAACTAAAAGCCCCAGGATCACCACTCCGATAAGAATCTTTTTAGAGCGGAGGCCGGCAAGGATTAGTGCACCTACAGCTACACCAAGCACTGCCCCTCTGGTAAATGTCAGGTAAAGCCCCAACCCCGCAATGCAGAGGAGCGCAAAAGCCCATTTTCTTCCGGTAATTCGAATCCCAGCCGATTTACTCTTGGACTGAACAAGCACCGCGATTAGTAATAACACAGAGAACTGGATACTGTAGGCGAAGGTCATCACCTGCCCAAAGAATCCCCCGGCTCTCATTTTTCCATTCGGTGGTGTCTCAAAGAAAAAAAGGTAGGTGCTATATATAACTGCAAGAATGATGGCTAGCCACCAACCAAGAAAAGCATTTCTGCGCAATTCGTAGTCCTCTCTAAACAACCCGCGCACAGGAACAAGGAACAAAAGAAGGAGAAATAGCACAAGATATCGCAACTTCCTTAGATGCTGCAACGGTTCCCCTATTCTTTCCAGGTTCGAGTATATACTTAACGCTGAAAAGACGCAGACTGCGATCAGGAACCATGTGCTTACACGAATATTCTGACTGGAGAATTGAAGCCTCTTCTTTGCGGCAAGAGCGAGGAATGAGACTGCAAACAATACTTGGCAGGCACCGATCAACTTGTTGCCCAGGTAGGTTCCCAGACACATCGTCACCAGGGCAATCCCTACCAAAAAAAGATCCCATTGGCCGGACTCAAACCGCGTTTTGACTGAAACGATCTTCGTCATCGAGAGCTTTCACTGTCATAAAGTTTGGATTCGGGAATATGTGAATGAGCAAAATCCCTAAGAGCAGCTTCTTCTCCACTATCAATCAATTCCAGTAACTCACCGATATCCACTTCATCGAGAAAGACTCCATCATTTTTTGCTACAACCCAGATCCGATCATCATCGGTTCGCTCCACATTTTCGTCATTGGTAAGCAACTCTTCGTATTCCTTCTCCCCCGGCTTCAGTCCGCTGTAAACGATGGGAATATCCACATCAGGCACAAATCCCGACAACTCGATCATTCTGTGCGCCATGCGGTCAATTCTAACAGGCTCACCCATTTCCAGTACGAAAATTCGCCTGTCCTCGGAAATAGAACTGGCGGCGAGAACCAATTCTGATGCCTCAGGAATCGTCATAAAAAAACGAGTGACCGAACGGCTGGTCACAGTAACCGGGCCACCGTTGGCAATTTGTTCACGGAAAATTGGAATTACGCTACCTGAACTGCCCAACACATTTCCGAAACGCACTGCTTTGAAACGGGTTCTTGACTCTGGCCGCTCCATCAGAATTCGCTCAGCCAAACGTTTGCTGGCCCCCATCAGGCTGGTTGGCCGCACCGCCTTATCAGTCGATACTAGAACAAAGTCTGTGGCCCCGGCCTTTTCAGCGACCTTGGCCATCACCATGGTCCCGATCGCATTATTATGAAAACAGGCGGGGGCATTTCGTTCCATCAAATCCACATGTTTGTAGGCAGCTGCATGATAGACAAGATCGACGCCGCCGGACATTTGAACACAACGCTCCATGGCATCTTCACGTCGAACATCACCGGTAAAAGCAAAAAGAATCACACCTAACTCTTCCGCTATGGGCTTTAGCTCTCGTTCAATTTGAAACAGGGCAAACTCCGACGAGTCGACCAAAGCTAGACTTCCCGGAAGAAGATGAATCAACTGCCGACAAATTTCAGAGCCAATGCTACCACCCGCTCCAGTCACAATTACCCGTTTACCGGTTACAAAGTCACGCAGCCGCTCCGTATTTACATCATAAGCTTCGCGATCCAGCAAATCCTCAATCTCCACCTTGCGAATCTCATTCACACTAACCCTACCTTCGGCGATATCATCCATGGAGGGCATCACTCGGTAGGACGGTGAAAAAGACGCTTTCGTCATTGAATCAACAGCCTCACGAATCGTACCTGCAGTATGAAATGGAGGCATAAACAGGATGTTATTAACTCTCCGTTTTTCCGCCACACTCAACAATGTGTCCAAACCTTCCGTAATCGGAATATGCTGAAGAGTCGCAGCCCCACCGATTGTATCGTCGGAAACTATCGCGACAACTCTTCCAAGTGAGGCTTGTTGCCGCTGCAAGGACCGAAGCAGGAAGTGACACTCATCAATTCCACCTACCAAAAGCGTTCGCCGGGTTCGCTTTAAATTTACGTAAGTCCGGCCCACTTTCCATTCCCGAAGCAATCTTACAAAAGCACGCCCTCCGACCTCCCAACCTATAATCAATAGCAGGTTGATCAATAATACAGATCTCGGATAAGGACCAAACTCTCCACCATTGCGAAACAGAACCCCCAGTGCCAGCAGAGATGTGCCTGCTATGCAGGCACCGATTGTCATAAAAAAATCCCATACCGTAAAGAATCGCCATAAGCCCCGATACAGGCGGAACAGGAGAATACCCGAAACATAGGCAACGATCGCTATCGGGATCGTCTGATGGAAATTGTTGGCATTCTTTTCGGAGATCAAAAAGTCAAACTTCAGACCAAAAGCCAACCAATAGCAGAAATAAATTCCTGCCAGATGCCAAATAAAACCAAGGGATCTTCGGAAGAAGATGTTCTGCTTGATTTTTAACCAGTTCATAAAAAAAACGGTTCCTTTCGGAACCGCTCTACTTTTGATGACAAGTGTGAAAAAAACAATCCGAATCCTTTAGGATTCCCCTTTTGGAAAGAGAATCCGCAGAAATGTCTTAGCGATTAACAAAAGGTCGCCCACAAAGGAGGCTCGTTCCAGGTAAGAGAGGCTTAGCGCGAGTTTTGCAGGCAGAATTTCATCCACATACATTTTCTCGGGCTCTTCCGCATCAGCGAGAATCTCCTCCTCATTGCGGTACTCCAAAGTCGCTTTGTCAGTCAATCCCGGCTTAACCGTCAGAACCTCCTTCTCCTGCTCTGAATAATATTCTACATACCGGGGAACTTCCGGCCTTGGACCGACAAAAGACATGTCCCCTTTCATGATGTTAAGCAACTGTGGCAACTCATCCAGCTTGGTCTTTCTCAAAATTCGGCCAATTGGCGTAATTCTTTGATCATTTGCTGAAGTTACCTGGACTCCTTGGCTCTTCGCCACCGTCATAGAGCGAAACTTATAAATCGGGAATTGTTTCTCGTCCTTTCCCACCCGTATTTGGGAAAATAAGACCGGACCTCCGTCTCCCAGTTTCACTAGCAAAGCCAAAACCAATAATAGCGGCGACAGCAGCAGCAACATCAAGATGCTGATAACACGATCGAAAACAGCCTTCAGTACTGAGTCAAATGGGCTCATCGAACTGCCTGTTTCACTGTATCAACCACCAGAGCAATATCTTCGTCACGAAGTCCCGGATATAGCGGCAAAGTCAGCATCTCATCAAAAGCCCGGGCCGCTGAAGGAAAGTCATCATCCTGAAAACCATATCGTTCGCGGTAATACGTCTGCATGTGCAGCGGACGCCAATGAATACTGGTGCCAATTCCCTTATTTTTTAGGAAAGCGGCCACTTCATCGCGATCACGAGAACTGGATTGCGGATTAACCTTAACGACAAACAAATGCCTTGAGTGAATACGATTAGCCTGATCAACCAGAGAAGTGACTTCTTCCACGTCGCTAATCAGTTCCCGGTAAATGCCGGCAAGACGCTCTCTTTCTGCGTGCAGTCGGTCTGCCTTCTCAAGCTGTCTGATGCCAATTGCGCCAGCCAGATCGGTCATGTTGTATTTGAACCCGGGAGCGACAATATCGTAATGCGCAGTGCCACCCGAATAACGTTTCCAGGCATCCCGGGACATGCCATGCAGCGACATAATCCGCATCCGCTCGGCCAGATCTTCGTCATCTGTGACTGCCATCCCGCCTTCTCCGGTCGTGATCGTTTTATTCGCGTAAAAAGAAAAAGCCGCTACAACGCTACGGGCCCCTACACTTTCCCACTCGGCATTCGAAGACTCGCGAAACCCGGCAGGACAGCAATGCGCAGCATCCTCGACGATCTGTAAACCATGTTGGGTAGCAAAGTGACTCACTGCTGCCATGTCTACCATCTGGCCGCCATAGTGAACCGGCATAATGGCTTTCACATTTAGTCCTTTCCCCTGCGCCGCGCTCAAAACCGAATCCAGCGCCTCGGTATCCAGATTAAAGTCGCTTTGCTGACAATCGACGAAAACCGGTTCCGCACCGAGATAACGAACCACTTCGGCCGTTGCAGCAAAAGTCAATGTCGGAACGATAACGGCATCCCCCCGGGAAACGCCGATTGCCTCAAGAGCCAGGTGCATGCCCGCTGTACAGGAGTTAACTGCGACCGCAAAACGTCCACCAATATACTCCGCGAAAGAATTTTCGAACTTGCGAACTTTCGGTCCAGTAGTCAGCCAACCGCTCTTGAGAGAGTCAATCACCTCGGCTATTTCCTCTTCACCGATATCGGCCCTGTGAAACGGGATTTTCATTTAGGTTTTAATCGACTGTGACCGACGCATAATCGTGTCGCAGCAGGGTTTCATTCAATATGTTTGGTAGCCCCGGAACTTTTTCACCCGAAAAGACCCGGTTGGCCTTGTCATTCATCCCTTTTCTGACATTTCCCCGGTAGTTCTCCAGAACCGGGGAAACATTCTGAATTTCCAGAAATTCCGCCACTTCACGAATCACTTCTTCGCTGGAAACCAAATCTTCATATCGTATCCAAAGCCGCGATTCTTCGGGAAGTGACTCAAATGAATCAGTCATCGCGTTTACACATTCCCGCCACTGCTTTGCCGCTACTTCCTCCAAACTGGATTTCTTGATGTCAGTGTCTACGCCCATGTAGCGCGGTCCCCAAATAGCAGCAGATGAATCTCCGGAATACATGTTTTTCAAGTACCACATTAAGTACGACGGCTCACTGAATCCTGCATAAAACAACTTCTTCAACCGGTAACTCAATGGTGGAACCTGATCCCAAACCCGGGAAGCTGACTCGGTCACCGATTTGCCGTCTCGAATGAGAAAAACAAATTTGGCCTCAGGGAAAATCTCCCGACAGAATGGAACCCGGAGCGAGTTGGATACTGTTTTTTCCAGAACCAGCTCCGCATTTGTATTGATCTTCCTTCCGAATTTTTGCAGCTGCCTGCGAATATAAGACTCGATCTCCGGAGTTAACTGATCAGGGGACAGACAGTCATCGGGGAACTTCTCATTGCCGTGACGCCAGGTGAAATTCAGATCGTAGGGAATCGCTGCAACAGAAGGATGAGCTCCCAGTGTGTCGCGCAAAAATTTCGTCCCGGACCTTCCGGCACCGATGATAAATCCAAATCTCATGAGAATATCTCTTTCAGGGCCTTCCGGTAGCGAGCCACTCCCCTCTCAGGGGAAAAGTTCCGCTCAAATACCTGGCGGGCCCGCGCACCTTCTTTGCGAGTTTCATCAACATGATCACGATAACCCTGAACTGCTTGGAGCAGCCCTGCCGTGTCACCATTTTGAATGACTTTGCCGAATCGTTCCTCCGACATCGTTTTCGCGATTGTTGATTCCTTAGGCCCTTCAAAAATTACCGTTCTTCCTGACGCTAAACAACCGTAAAACTTACTCGGAACCATTAATCCACTGAAACCTTCTTTCAGGGTAATCAAGTGTACCGAAGCAGCAGAAAGACTGTGCGAAAGAAACTCCG
>JAHDCN010000097.1:6449-9797 GCA_020629815.1 Verrucomicrobiota bacterium | reverse complement strand
CTGTTAGGTCAACTTCTCAATCGCCTCCCGTGCCTTCTCAAACTGGTCGTCTTTGATCGAAAGTGTATTGCCCTTCTCAGGGAATCGCCCCTCTTTTACATCCTCCACGTATTCGTGAAAAGCGGCGACACGCTCTTCTTGAAGACGGCGATACTCCGCAGCGAAATCCCGATAGGCTTTGGCGTGACGGGGCATCCGTTCGTTGTAGTCACCGAGGATATCGTCGGAGAACAGAAACTGCGTATCGCATCCGTCACCCGATCCGAGGGACATCAGTAACAATGAAGTCTTGCCACATAAATAGGTCGCCAGGCGATGAGGAACCAGTTCGAGCTCGGCTGCGTAGGCACCGGCACTTTCCAGTTCTTTCATTTTCTGAAACAACTCCTGCGCCTCTTCCGCTGTTTTGCCGATTGCACGACAGCCAGTCCAGGTAGAATGCCGCGGCACAAAGCCAAGATGACCTACTACAGGGATGCCTTCGCGAGCCATGCCCTCGATCAGAAACGGACTCGCCGAACAGTAGACTGAACTAGCGCCCATCTCGAGCGCTTTAAAACCAGTGCGAATCGCCTCTTCCGGTGTCGCCATTCCGTGAGGAGTGGATCCGGAAATAAACGCAGTCGGAGCAGCAGCAATGATCTCCGGCAGGCGAGCCTGAGCGATTGGTGTGTCGAAAGGACAACTCATCAAGTCGACCCCGGCCTGATCGGCCGCAGTCGCTTCGTCACCCGACTTCACATGAATATGAGTCAGTTGGCGTTTGCCCTTGAGTTGCTGTAAATCCCGGACGGTATATTTGACCTGTGATCTGAGCATGCGGAGATTGAATCAGTTTCCTTCGCCGCCGCCAAGAATTCCTTTCAGTCCACTGCCGATGGATTCGACTGGATTTCCGATTTGTAGACCAGACTCCGGGGCCTCGCCTACCGATTGAGCACCTTCTAAAATTTTGCCAACGGTTCCATCCAAAACGCCTCCGACTGCATCAACGGCGCCACCGGTTACCGCTCCGACTGCATCGCCGGTTCCTCCTGCTACGGCTTCCACGGCATCAACCGCGCCTTCGGTAACTGCACCGACTGCATCGGTCGCACCACCAGTAACCGTGCCTACTACTCCGGCACCGCCTTCCAGCACCTGTGTGACAAACTCAGTCCCCACTCCTGCAACACCAAGCACTGCGGTTACAGAATCGCCGGCAAAATCGGCAATATCACCCTTGAGCTGAATCTTTGGATCAGCTATTGGCCCACTGCCTTGAACCTCGAGAGCTTTGCCAACCAGTGCGGTTGCAACACCAAGCGGTCCATCCAAATTGGCCTGCGCAGTAAACTCCGTTGTTTGGTCGTGCAAATTAAGATTCCCTCGGACATCCACCTTGGTTCCATCGCCCCGAACAACGAGGTCTCCCGTAACGATGTGACCGGACTCGGCGATATAGCTCGCGGTGAGCGCGTGACCTTTCTCGCCGGCGAATATTGGCAGAACTTTGCTGAGAATCGAATTGATCGGGCCCACTACCGGAACGGAATACAAGTGACCGTTTTCCAAACGAACTTCGCCCCCGCCTTGCAGTGAACTTAGCTCCTTGCCAAAGGAACCTCGATACTCGAGAAACAGATTCCCTTTCATTTTTCCGGGATCAGCACCGGCGTAAGTTGCAATGTTCTGCAATGGGATACCATTGATTTTTGCCAACACTCCAGAGAAAGGAATATTCTCTTCGAAAATCATGCCTCGACCTCGGAAATTCACGTTTCCGCCCAAAACATTCGCTGTAAGATTTGTGGTCGAGAGGGCACCGCCCGCAAGGGAAAGATCTCCGGAAATATTCGAAACTGGCAGGCGCTTTTCCCCATTCACCCATTCCAATCCTTTCCAGTGTTCATAGCCGATCTTCAGCTGACTGTCTTTGACCTGTTTCGTTGGCACCAGTCCATTCACAACAAGCTTTGGCGCATCCAGGAAATTGATTGAGGCCATTTTGTCTTTCAACGAAGGGTCGAACTCGGAAGCCAGCGCTAGAAGATCTGCATTCGATCTTACGTTATCCAACGCGATCGATTCCGACTCTACGTTGTAAACGGCGGAGCCACTGATATCTCCACTACCGTAGCCCAAAGCAAAACCCGGAAACGTGAGTTCCGCTGGAGAAATCTCAAACGGAGCGTTCAAAGAACGGACTGGAATTTTCCGCCAGGTGAATGCCTTTCCTCTCGCGACACCGGAAACGGTTACTCCATTTGGATTCGCAGCATCCAGAGCAAACGTGCCGGTAACCGATGGGGCAGCGCCCTCGGAGGAAATCCCGATCATCGGCACCAACTCACGAAAGAAGCTAAAGTCCATTGGAGGCAAACCAGCAGGTGCTGAATTCGTCTCTACTTCGCCCGCGGGTTCCTCTGTTGCTTCTTTAGACTGCTCTGCAGGTGCCAACGCGACTTCTCCATCGAGATTTAATTGCAGCCCTGCGAACCGGGTTTTCAAAGACTCCACAGAAACAGCTGCTGTGGATACGTCGAGATCAGCGCTCGTGTTTTCGAAAGAGCCGACAACTTCACCTTTGTCATAAAACTCCAGTTTCGAGTCTTTCAGAGAAATTCGATAGTCCTGAGCTTCGGGCTTACGCGTCTCATAAAGTTCCCGAAGATCAGTATTCACTGCGACATCGGATATACCGACCAGAGGGGTTGCTTTCTGTTCGTCCGCAAAAAGAGTTACCTCGTTCATTACAAGCCCTCGGATCGGGTTGTAATTCCACCCTGCGTAATCAAGAAATACTCCCTGCTCGGCGATTTTTTCGTTTACTAACGCTTCCAGCTTCGCACCTATCGCATCGCGGAAAACCCAGGCGGCGACCAATGCACCGACCAGAACCAGGGCTCCGATGAAAAAGAGTGTAGTAAACACATTCCACAAGCGGACCAATAGCGGGGCCTTTTTTGCCCGTCGTTCGTTCCGCTTCAGCTTTGCCGGAGCCACGGCAGCTCCTTCGTGAAACCAGTCTTCCGAAGAATCGTTAACCACCGGGACAATTTCTTCATCAACCAAAGTCTCTTCAGAGTCGGATTCCTGAACTTCATCTGAACGTTCTTCTACAGCGACGTCATCTATCTCTTCAGGCTCGACCTCTGCTTCGATTTCGTCCGTCGCCGATATCTCATCTTCGACCTCCGACTCAATTTGCTCTTCGTCCTGCTCAACAAAAAGCGGAGGTAAAGTAGCTTCCTGATTTGAGGCCTCCTTTTCGTCAGCTTTCGTCGGGGCTTCTTTAGCTCCAGCCATACGAAACATCGGGGCAGCTGCAACTACCACAGGAGCTTCCACATTTTCTGCTTCTGCTTC
>JAHDCN010000097.1:0-6349 GCA_020629815.1 Verrucomicrobiota bacterium | reverse complement strand
CGCTTCGACTTCCGCTTCGACTTCCGCTTCGACTTCCGCTTCGACTTCCGCTTCGACTTCCGCTTCGGCGAGAGACTGTAAAACAGCCTCAACTTCCGCGTCCAGTTCATCCCGGACCGGCGGCAAATCGACGATCTCTTCACGAACGTCTGAATCGAAGGCTTCTTCAATGTCGAATATCATTTCTTCGACATCGGAGTCATCTGCATGACCAGCCTCCTGTAAAAGGGACTTTTTCATTTGTGTGCGTTTCGAATGGAAATATCCGGCTAAGTCACAGATATCGCAATGTTAGGTTTGCCAGATTTTCCAGACACTTCGGACTTCCGAAACGATTTCTAGCTTTTGCTATCCAGGCCTTTATACTGAGGGATAACCTTTCCACCCGAGTGGATATTGGACAAAATGACCCGATCCCCTTTGCTATCATATTTTACTGTAAAGACGATTTTCGCATCCGGTCCGAGTGCTTGCGAAAGCGTAAGCGTTTTGCCTTCAGCATCGAAACCGCCTAGGCAATTTAATAAGGTTCCATTGGTATCGAAAAACTGGCCACGAACCAACTGCTGACCTCCCTGCCCTTTCTCCAGGCGAAACATCCAGCGCCACACCACTTCTGAGTCTCCAATTTCCCCCTTCCCGTCCTGCTGCAGCCATTAGCCGTTCAGGACTCCTTTCGAGACTGATGTTTGCTTCGTCTCCACGGGAGTTCCATTGATAAAAACCGTTCCAGATTCCGTCCATTTGCCTTTCAGCATTGGCTCGAAAAATGGATGGTCGATAATCTTGTCTTGAGAATCTGCCAGCCCAATGACCCCAAACAAAACTATTGCCAGAAAAACCGCTCTTTGCCCCCCGGAGCTCCTCATAGTCCCAGTAGAACAAATTCCCAACGGAAAGGCAATGCCTTTTGCCCTATTGACCGACTCAGTTTCCGAAAAGCCGTTGGAACAAACTCTTACTTTTCTCAGGCTTGGTCGCCTCCTCGGAGGTGGTCGTCTCAGATTGAATTGCGGCCGCTACTGTTTCCGGGACTTCCGGACGAATCGTAGTCGACTCCGTCGGTGCAGGAGCTTCGATCTTGGTCGTGTAGATCCTGTTGGGATTGCTCTTTAGAAACGTGTTGATCGGAATCCTGACTTGTCGAGATTCGTAGCGCAATGTCCGGTGTGCGTTGATAAAGTGCCTCGGGCTATGATAAGTCGCATACGTTTTCGGATACAAATCCCTGCGCATGCCTACCCTGAGGTCTTTTCTGATCTCAAAATGAAGGTGAGCCGGAAAGATACCATTCTTCCCTTTTCCGATCGTGCCCACCTTCTGTCCCCGGGCCACTTTTTCCCCCATTCTGACTGAGCGATAATGCAGGTGCCCATACAGAGAATCAACGAACGCTACCTGTCCACTTTTCTCCCGATAGGCATGACGAATGATGACGACGTTTCCCCAACCGCGACCGGGATACATTTCTGAATAAACCACTACCCCTGAAGCGCAGGAATACACAGGGTCTCCCAAATCGGTGTCACCGTAATTTTTCCCGTTCCAGTCTTCCCCCATATGACCGTGCTCGGTAAATCCACGGGCAAGGTAATACTCTGTCCCGAACCAAGTTTGGTTATCCTTTCTAATCATCGGTGCTTCCGGCTTGCCTGCAGGCCAGTCAAAACCATCCGCCAATTGCCCGGTGGTGTAAGATTGAGACAATGCAGAGTCCCCTCCTCCAATCAGAAAGAGAACTCCAACAAACCATAAAATCCGTTTCATTTTTCAGACAACCACCGCCCCGAATCGGCTAACGGGTAACAGCGAGTTAGGACTCCCGCAACTCCGAATCAGTCACGGCTAGTGGCTCAAAGTTTTCTGGTGCGCAGTAAGTCAGGGGTCTGTTCGAGTATGGTAAAGGCACTGACAAGTCCTCCTGTCTCGTCAAAAACATGAACAGTCTGCCCTTCCCTGGTCCATTTGCCGGGTTTCATGTGGTGCGCATCATTGGGTGCTAAATACATCCACATCGCTCTCCCATCGGCGAAAAATTGAAACCGCATTCGAAATCGACTTGGTGGAAACTCTCGCGATCCCGCCCGGCGATAAACCCCTTCACCCTCTTCTCGTGAATGAACCCATTCCCCGACAATTGGGCGATTCGCCTGCGCTGAGTCTTCAGGAGCAGTCGACAGGCAACCACTGAGAAGCAACGTGCCTAACAAAACAAAAACCATTCTCATTTTTCTACGACTTCGGTAAAGGTTCAATTTTCCAATTTCGCACGAACCACTCAGCCTCTTCTGATTGCAGGGAAATACTGCCACTGACAAACGGAGACTTCTCAACACGATTGACCTTTTTCCCGTTCAGAAGAACTTCAATCACTCCATTGTCCGAAAGCACCTCGAGTTGGTTCCACTCTCCGACTGGGTTCTCTACGTCACCAGTTCCCCGAATTCCCTTAACGTCACGCCACTGAGGAGATCGATATTCACAGAATAATTTCACTACATTTCCTCGCAACGGCTTAGGCAGACCGTTCGCAAACCACTGCCCTTGATTCACCTTCTCCAGATAGCAATTGGCAGTCACAATGATATCCTCTTTGCCATGGAGAAAATTCAAATTCCCACTTCCCCCTTCAATTAGCTGCACTTCTACGCCTCTTGGCCAATCGCCGTATCGATCATGACAGTGAAGAAAAACGCCCGCATCCCTCGCTTTCTTTTCCCGATTACCCCAGGTCCTTTCTCCCCACTTGTATTCCAACGTTAGACGAAAATTATCGTAGCTTTCTTTTGTCTCGAGGTAACCCCAGCCCTTACCCGTGATGTGAATTTGGTTGCCGGTCGCAATGAACACTTCGTCACGATCTGTCGTCTGAGACCGTTTGGGTTCCAACCGAACGCTCATTTCATTGATTTGAGATGCGGAGATTCCCGGATCTGACTGCTGGCAACTGACCAGGCCGAGACAAACAGGAAGGGCGAGAAAAGAAAGAAGTTTCACCCCTCATTGTGCCGAAAAGATTTTCTATCGCAACTGGTTGATTCATTCTACCCTTCCACTATGAAGCTCACTTTATCTGCCCTCATTCTACTTTTCTCTCTATCCTCCCTGGCCGACGAGAGAGGCGAGTTAATCTTTCAAGACGACTTTGAGCGTTCAGAGTCGCAAGAGAAAAAAGATGAGCCGGGAAATGGCTGGGGCACCAACAGCGAGAAACGAGCAAAGGGAAATAAGCAGGTCGATCTACGCAACGGTGCGATGTACATCTACATCCACAAAGAAGCCGACCATGGAGTTTCTGTCACTCAACCAGCGGAATTCAAAGATGGCACTGTTGCAATGAAGTTTATGCTCGAGGACAGCAAAGATGTCCTCGGTCTGAACTTCGCTGATCTCAAATTTAAAGAGGTTCATGCAGGCCACATCTGCATGACAAAAATCGGCACCAAGAAAATCGAAATTGCCGATCTGAAAACCGGCAACATGAAACTGGAACATCGGACAGCCAGACAGAATAAAACTGTGACCGAAGAACAACAGGAATTGCTAAAAACGAAGACCAAGTCCTTTCCCCATAAACTCGAAGTTGGCAAATGGCACAATCTGGAAGTGACCATTGCGGGTGACACTATGACGGTTACGATCAACGGCGACGAAGCTGCATCATTTTCCTCTTCTGGAATCGATCATGCAACCAAGCGTCTCCTTCGATTGGCCGTTGCGAAGGATGCGGTAGTCGATGAAATCCGAATCTGGAAAAAGAAATAGTCCGCCCCCGAAGGTGTCCGGATCGTAACCAGCAAAGATGCCAAGCGAGCAACCAGCGTTTCAGATTCCTACCACCGTTCCGGTGATGGCTTTTGATACGGTCACCCATTTTCCAGGGGTGATGATGCCGCTTTGCATTTTCGAAGAAAGGTTTCGGCGGATGCTCACCTACGCACTGGAAGGAGACCGTGTTTTTGGTGTCGGCTATGTGGAGGAAAATGTGGAGCCTGAGTCAGTCCGCGAAACGCTGACGGTTGGCTTGATTGAAGCCTGCGTCACTCATGACGACGGCACTTCCCACCTTGCACTGCAGGGCCTGCAACGCGTCGAGGTCATCGGCTGGGAACAAGTCCTTCCTTTTCGAATTGCCTCGGTGGTCCCGGTCCCCGACGTATCGACGGATGGTCCCGGCGAGCAGCAATTAGCCGATGAACTACTCGCCTTGTGCCGGGGCGTGATCGAAAAGCAAAGCAACTCCGCTGACAGCCTGATGCTTTCTCACATTCTGGATGAAGATACGAGTCCAGACGTTATGTCTTATCGGCTGGGACACGTCTTTATACAGGACCCTGAACTGCGACAAGAGTATCTCGAAATGTTTGAAACCAAGCTACGGCTTCAAACCCTGATCCGACATCTCAAGGAAATTTCCCTTTAGGGTTATTCGACCTCTTTCTCGGTGTCCAACTTCAAAGAAACCGGGATCATTTCCTCCGCATCGCTGGAAAGCATCATGTCTCCAACCATACCTTCAGCAAAAGGAAGTGTTTCTCGATTGTTTTGAGATTTGGTTAAAGCAATAAGAGATTGCCCGGTAAGATGAGCTGCTTGTGCTTTCTCCATTGCGCTAGCCGTTCCCCGCTCTTTTAAACGGGATGCGGTTGCCTCTTTTCTCTTAGCATCTGCTAACATCGCTTGAGCTGTCGCCACTTTACCTTCGTCCACGGCCTCATCGAACAAAAGCAGGGAAGCCAATTTCTGTTTTTCCCGTTCCGAAAATTCCGAGAGATGGCTCAGGCTGCCATTCTCCAAAATCGAAAACTCCAGTTCGGACAAAAAGCTCTCTGAAGAACTATGGATCGCGACTCTGGCCTGATTTGACCAATGCTCTCCGCGAACCATTTCGGTATCCAGTCCCGCTCGATCCATCTCAAAAGCAAAAGCCGAACCACATTGGTAGAGGGAACTCAGAATCGCTTCTTTGGAGCGTCGGTATTGGAGCACGAGTCCGGAGAGACTTTCACTAAGTTCCGCCATCTTTCGCTGCTCTGCTGCGTAGCGTTTTCCATAATCAGCAATCGTTTCCGACAGGACAAACAAATCGGCATCGAGGTAATTGCAGGATTCCTTTTGCGCCAACCTTGCGCACTGAACCATCTCGAGAAAACTGATACGCACCGCTTCCTCGGCCTCGTCTTGCAATGCGCTGGCGATCCGGGCGTTGGCACGAGCCCGCTCCACCTCACCGTTCATAGGGCGTTTGAGCTTCTCTACTTGAGAGCGGACTGAATGTTGCAGTTGGCTCTCTGACTTCGCCATCTCGAATCGCGCACGTGCTTCAAACCAGTGGCGGGAAATTTGCAGGAAACTCATCACCGAAGCAGGATCATGACTGGTTTTCTCCAGGAGCAAATCGACCACCTCCAATGAATGGTAGTCCTCACTGGAAAAGTCTGCTTTAGCCTCAGTATGTTTCGCAGCTTCCTCAAAAATCGACAATTCACAGGAGTGGATCTCTCTTTGCTGAAGCGCAATCTTCTTTTCCACTTCCGCCACGTCCCGGTTCAGTTTGGCCTTAGCAAGTTCATCGTTAGAGACAGACCCCCGACTCCGGAGGTCCACATACTTGCGATACAATGAATCACTGCGTTCCGCTTTGATGGTTGCCAGTTTGATTGCCGCTCCAGCCTCGCTTTTTGCCCGGAGAACCGGCAGACATTCCGCCATCACCTCAGGCTGTGCAGGCATAGCAAGCCGCCACCCAGTTCCAATCCCGGCGATTGGCTTCTCCATCCAGGGAAGATGCGTATCGCTTTCTCCCGCTCCGGTCCCGTAAAGATTCTCCCGCATTGCCCATTCCAAACGTCTTGCATTTCGTTCGATTGCGTCCAGCTCGATCCGCGCCTCGTGCTGCATCACTTCCGCCTGGAACTTTTTCCAGTTGGCGGCTCCCTTTTCTGATTTCAAAGAATGCTTCAATCCCGATACCCGGGCTTCATGCGCTTCTGCCGAAGAAAAATCGAGTTTTGCCAAAGCAATCTTGTCATCCTGATTTTGCTGTTTCTCCAACATCGCAACCCCCTGCTCGAATCCTTCTTCACTCAGAGTTGCGGGAATGGTAAAAAACATATGTCCGCCGACCGAAGTAGTCAGTCCCGGAATCTGCACCATCGCCGGTAACCACGGATCATCCGCCCCGATTTCTACCCAGTGGGCCTGCAGTTTCTCAGACCACTTTGCCAGCCAATCCTGATGCTGTTTCTCAATATCTGCTTCAGCAACTGCCTGCTTGTAGCCATTCTCTGCTTCCAAAACAGTTAACTGAGATACATACCCTTTCGACTTCAGGTAACGCATCCGATCC
>JAHDCN010000581.1 GCA_020629815.1 Verrucomicrobiota bacterium | reverse complement strand
CAGCACCGCTCAGCATGGCGGAAACAACCACTCTTCATTTGTCGGGGGGTGATGGCGCCGAGGTAGAGCGCGCAATCGAGATTTGCTGTCTTGGTGTGTCCGTGGATACACCTGCTACCTTTAGTTTTTCAAAGGCAGACGATCTTTCTGCCCACTGGCAAAGCTGGATTCACGATGCTTTCCTGCCAATTTTTCGTCCCGCTTTTTGCTCAATCCATCAACACGGCGAAGCTTTCGAAATTCAGGAGATCATTGCAGAGGATCTGCATCTGGACCGAAACCTTTCTGCCGCCCTCCGAATGCGAAGCATGGAATCGGCAGGCCGTTTTCTGGAAGGCAAAGAGGAAATGCAACAGAACCGGGAGTGGTCTCGTTTCGCCGCTGCTGTAGAAGAGGGGAAAACCCCCGGGCATCTAGTTACGGTGGCTGCGCTCCAGACGGTTTTGTATCATCTCGCCCTACTACCCGCGCTCACGGCTTACGCCTGGTTGGAATTTGAGTCGGCCTTTTCGGCAACGAAACTTCGGGCTTCAGACAACGGTGATATTTTTTTGCAGATTGCACCTCACCTCACGCTTGCCGATTCCGAAATTTCCGGCGAAGATGACTCTCATGCAGGAGGCAATGGTGGTCTCCGCGTGGTCTGACACGAAACCATGGCAGCGGATATCGACGAAATCACGATTACCGAAACCGAGACGGAAACCGATCTCGATGTGCCGTGGAATGTGATCGTTTATGACGATCCGGTAAACCTGATGAGCTTCGTCACCCTGGTTTTCAAGCGTGTTTTCGGATACCCACAGGAAAAGGCGGAGACCCTGATGATGGAGGTCCACCAACTCGGCCAGTCTGTGGTTTGGACCGGTGCCCGGGAAAAAGCCGAGCTCTATGTGCAGCAACTGCAAAGCCACCAATTGCTGGCGGCGATGAAAAAGACTTCGTAGTCGAACTAATTGGGTAGGCTACTCCTTATCTCCTGTAACGCGCAGGGCCTGGAAAATTGTTGATCCGCCAAGAAAAACCAAAAGTGGTCCCAGTAGAATGCCGCCGATTCCGACTATGAACAGGGCTACAAGACTGATGACAGCTAGTTGATCCAATTCGCTAAGATTGGAAAAGAGCAATCCGACGAAAGCAGTGATGACTAATCCCGCTGCAATTACTAGAAGCCCAATAAGTGCATCTTTTCGCTGCCACTCCTCGTGATCAGAACTTTTCATTGGTTAACCGTAGAATGAATCTCGGTATCCATCGACTACAATTTGTTTTTAGATTTGTAGTCCCTAAAGCTACTCCGGCGTTCGCTCGATTCGGTTCAGTTTTTCGAACAGGTAAAAGGCTTGATCAAAGTCGCGGTCCGGTGATGACTCGAGGATTGTTTTCAGATCCACAAAGCTGGCGTCGTATTTGCGCAGAAAGCGGCCCAATGTGAGCGGGGAAAAAGAGACTTCGTTCGCGCGTAGGAATTCTTCGATTTGGCCGTAGTTGCGATCGGTGCGGAAAATTTTCTGGGTCGAAAAAACTGGCCGTAGAAAGACGTGAATCCAGGCTGGGACATGACTGGCCAC
>JAHDCN010000580.1 GCA_020629815.1 Verrucomicrobiota bacterium | reverse complement strand
TGCAAAACGGCAAGGAAGTTACCATTCCCAAAACCCGGCTTTCATCAGCCGATCAGACTTTTCTGAAAGAAGCCGCATCCAAACCGGCACCGGCTCCTAAACCGGTCGCCACAGGCGAAGCGACCGATAAGTTTTTTCCCGTCGCAATAAGTGAACGTCTTTCCTCTCCCTGGTATTTTGTAGTCGAAGCCGGCAGCACTTTTTCCCCGCCGATTCAGGCTCGAGGCAGCAGCTGGGTTCTCGACAACGGACGTTCTAAAGACGACCCGCCAGCCGTTTCTCTGCCAATCAAGGTAGAGAAAGGAATCCAGCGAGTGATCTCACCGCAGTCCCGCGAGCGCATGGTCATCTTCGGGGCCGAGGATTTTGATCTGCTCAAAAAAGTCTCCGAGATGGAGCTGTATGACAAACTCCGGATTCAGGAGCGCCGGGCCTTGATGGCCGTTCTCAGCGCCGACAAACTCGAGCATGGCCGGACATCGCGTCAGGCTGTCAGCGATCTTCTGGAAGATGAATCCTTTGCTTCTGCGTCGGCTCGCGATCAGCAGGAAAAATTTCTGGCAGCCGTTGAGAAATCGAGTCCAAACCTGAAGCGTGATTTCGACCTGACCAATTTCCAGAAAACGGAGACCAAAGAACGCTGGCGCAAGGATTCCCGCTACACCGCTTTTCAAATCGAAGAGCCAACCGAAGCCTGGGAAAACGAAGTCAAAGTCGAAGGCGCCGGACGGGTCCGGATCATGAGCCTGAAGGAAAACGACGAGACCGGACTGAAAGCGATGGCCGGTGCACTCGGTTCGCTGCCGCCGGAAATGATTGAGTATCTCGACACTGTTTCCCTACACTACAAAGGCGAGGGATTCTGGTGGGGCGGCGGAAATACCATTTACTATGTGGCAGCAAGAGACCTGGTCCACGACGGCCCGCTGGTTTACGTGGTTGCCCACGAAGTCGGTCACTGTATCCAGGCACAAAAAGTAAAAGGTGACTGGAACGGTGCTCTGCAGAATGCCATCTCGTTCCCCAGCGCCTATGGCCTGACAAACATCAACGAAGACTTCGCCGAGTTCGCCGCGATCATTACCCGTGCCTGGACCAAACCGCAGGAGATTATTGAAATCGAAGAAGTCTTTCCCTGGCGTTTCGAAATCTATGCCAAGACGCTCGGCTACAACCGGTCTCAATCGAAGTCCAGCGAATAGATGAGACTCGGGCGACTCGCCGGCTTTGTGTTTTGCTGCCTGCTGCCTGCCCTGTCGCCAGCCCACGAAGTGTCAGCGGTTTCAGCCGAGCTCGAGCTCACGCCTCAATCGGATCGGACCTTTGCATTCTCAGCTGAGATTGAGGTGCAGCCCGTCCTCAACCCAAATACTCAGCAAGACGATCAAGTCAGCCCACAAGAGGCGGCGGAAGGGTATATCTCCCGGCACCTTTCCATCCTGATCGACGAAGAGAAACAGGAACAACAACTGCAAGTCCATCTCAAGACCGCCAAAACCGGATCCACATCCGACGATAAGAAAGTGCACGTGGAGTGGATTGGCAAACTCCCCCGAAACGGAAAGGTATTCGC
>JAHDCN010000579.1 GCA_020629815.1 Verrucomicrobiota bacterium | reverse complement strand
TGTCGCTGGAAGGATTGCTGCTACGGCTACTGTTCTTTCCCATCGGTCCGGGAGTTGGGGCCTTTGCCACCGTTTACGGATTGCCATCGGCGCTGTTGCTCTTCGGGGCGGCCATCTCGCTGGCAACTGCTACGGTGCTCGTCCTGTTGGGAAGAGGAAAAGTGAAAGCGGCTCTGCGCGATGCCCATGTTTTGGGTGTGTTGTAATTAATCAATAACCAACTTTTAATCCATCAAATCCCTCACAATCCGCGTTCAATCCATGCCCTGGCTCCGTGCTTGAGATAGGTAGCATGGATTGGAACGGATTGAACATGGATGAAACGGATTTTGTCAGATAGTTTTTCTATTTGGTAACCTCTGACCGTAACGAAAATGAAAGAAATCATTCAAGAACGCCTCACTGAGGTGGAACGCGAACACGGGTTCCGGATTCTCTATGCTTGTGAATCGGGAAGTCGGGCGTGGGGCTTTGCCTCCGAGGACAGCGACTATGACATTCGTTTTCTCTACGTCTGGCCGCGTGACCATTATCTTGGTGTGTATGATCCGCAGGATATGTTCGACTACGGTGTAGATGCGCAGGATCTCGACCTGACCGGTTGGGATATCCGCAAGGCGCTACCGCTATTTCGCAAAGCCAACGGATCGCTGATGGAGTGGTTGTTTTCTCCGGAAGTCTATTTCGAAAATGAAGAGGTGATGAGCCACTGGCGCGAGCTGGCGAAAGACTACTTCGTGCCCCGCAATTCGGCGGCTCACTACCTTGGTCTTTCCCGGAAGATCAATGGAGAGATTCGTGAGAAGGGCAAGGTAACGGCGAAGAAATACCTCTACGTCTTGCGAGCACTTCTCAGTGCGCAGTTTGTCGCCGAACAGCAGCAAGCTGTGCCGGTGGAATTTGCTCAGCTTCGAAATTCCCTCGAGCTGCCTGTGGAGGTAACAGCCGAGATCGATCAGATGATTTCGGAAAAGTCAGGAGGCAAGGAGAGCGATGGGATTGAAAGAAATCGCGTCCTTGATGAATTCGTCGATACAAGGACAGACGAAGTCGGCGCGCAGATCCCGGACCTTTCCGGTGACTTGGGGACCGTGGATCGGTTGAACGAATTCTTTCGTGAAGTGATCACCTCATGAATTCCCTCACCCTCGAACAAGCCCGCAGTCGTGACTGCCTTCTTTTTGAATGCGTCACCGGCAGTCGGGCGTATGGCACGGACACCCCCGAATCGGACACTGATTTGCGGGGTGTCTTTGTGATGCCGCGTGCCCAGTTTTTTGGCCTTGGGCGAGTTGAGCAGGTGAGCGATGCGACTAACGACGAGACCTATTACGAGATTGGTCGTTTTATCGAGTTGCTGGGAAAAAACAATCCGAACATTCTGGAGATTTTGTATTCGGAGCCGGATTGCATTCGCTTTTCTCACCAGCTTTTCGGTAGCATTCGACCGGAGGATGTGTTGTCGAAAAAGTGCGAGGCTACTTTTGCCGGCTATGCGATGACCCAGATTCGCAAGGCCCGCGGCTTGAACAAAAAGATCGTCAATCCGATGGAAGGTCCCCGGAAATCGTTGCTCGATTTCT
>JAHDCN010000578.1 GCA_020629815.1 Verrucomicrobiota bacterium | reverse complement strand
GAACGATCGGTGGCTGCGACTGGGCGGGCGTAGACTTCGAGAATCATGGGTTCCGCAAAGGGCCGTCCTTTCGGAGAGAGAAACTTCGATGCTGTCACCGCGATCTGGTAGGTTCCTGAGTCGCTGATCTCAATCCGACTCGGCCAGGTGCAGCTGCGCATGATATCCCGAGATCCGGAAACCAGCCGCAAAGTTTCGCCATGAATCGTGGAGGCAGAAAAGCTCAGGGCAAGATCTTCCGGACCGGCCTGCCAGGACTTTGTCTCAATTGGTCCCTTTTTCGGCGGGAACGCCAAATCGGCTAACTGATTCGCGACCTTCGAATAGGCATCGAGGTGAGCCGGGGAAACCACCAGTCCCTCGCCGACATTGTCGAAGCCGTGGTATTCGTTGTCGCCGGGAAAGCCGAGAGGGAGTTCGAAGTTTTTCCACAGCAAATCACGAATGGTCGACTCGTATTCGGCCTTGGTCAGTCGGCGCGGAAGCGTGCCGCCCTTCGGCGTGTGGGCCAGTAGTTGGGTATCAAGATACTGAGAGAGGGTCTTCTTTTCCTCTGCCGAAAGCGGTTCTTCATCCAGCGGAGGCATCAGATTTTTCTCAACCGCACCGAGTGCTTTGAGCCAATGTTTGCGCACTTTTTCCTGAGTCCAATCTGGAGACGTTTCTTCAAGGACGATGTCGCCTTTCGCCGTGAGCTCATCGTGGCACTCGAGGCAACGACGCGACAGGATGTCCTGGACGTTGGCCGGAATGGGTTCCGCGATTAGCCCGGCGGGAATCGAAGCGACCAGGGCAGTGATCAGCCAATGAATTCGCCGCATCAGGAAAACAGCTGGTTCATGTTCCGCGAGGCATTGGAAAACTGATCGACTTCCATGCCGAGGCGCTGCATGAGGGTGATATACAAATCGCCGAGTAGCGGAGCATCCGTCTGTTTCTGATCGATGGCGATGTGCTTGCCGTGCTGGAATCCTCCCCCGGCCACCAGTGTAGGCAGGTCGCGATTGCTGTGTCGGCTGGCGTCGCCCATGCCTGTGCCGAGAAGAATCACGGTGTCATCGAGTAGCGATTTCCCCTCGGGATTTTTCTTCTCTTTCAGCTGCTTGAGGAAGTTGGCGAAGCAATGGACGTGCGCGGTCTCGATTGTGATCAAGTCGCGGATCATCCGCGGGTCGTTGCCGTGATGCGACAGACCGTGATAACCGGAGCTGAGTGCTTTTCCATCAAAAGAAAATACCTGGCCCAAACCGTGCAGAAACATCGACAGCACCCGGGTCGAGCCCGATTCGAGAGCCAGCACCATCAGATCATACATGATGGTTTCCGCCTCGAACTGCAGGTTCGGTGTGATCGGGTCATAGCTCGGCAGCTTGTAGTTTGGCTCCGGCACCGGATTATTGATGGTGCTGAGTTGACGGCCGATCTTCTTTTCCACCGAACGCAGCGATTCGAAATATTCCTCCAGCTTGTCGCGATCACGAGCGGGCAGCGATTTTTGCAAACGTTTCGCATCCTCCCGCACCCGGTCGAGCGAACTGCGGCCGCTCTGCAGCAGATACTCGGAGCGCTTGCGATCAGCCTTGGA
>JAHDCN010000096.1 GCA_020629815.1 Verrucomicrobiota bacterium | reverse complement strand
ACGTAAATCCAATCACGGAAAACCATGTCCAAACCAACTATCATTATCGGAGCCGATCACGGCGGATTTGAACTGAAACAGGCAGCCGTTCAGTACCTGCAGGGCGCTGGCTATGAAGTGAATGATATCGGCCCGGAATCCGGTGATTCGGTCGATTATCCGGATTACGCCAATTCGGTCGCCAATGCGGTTGCAACGGGCAAAAGTGATCTGGGTGTTTTGTGCTGCACCAGTGGTATTGGCATGAGCGTTGCCGCCAACCGTTTTGCCGGAGTGCAGGCCGCAGTGGTAACGGATGCCGAAACAGCTGCGATTACCCGGGTGCACAACAATACCAATGTTCTCTGCCTCGCTGGTTCAAAAACCAGTGGTGATGAAGTCGGAGCGCTTCTCGATGCCTGGTTGGGTGCAGAGTTTGAAAACGATGGACGGCACGCTCGTCGGGTCGGCAAAATGAACAGCTGCTCGATTGCAGTCACGGCGCCTCATCTTGGCGCGGTTGATCCGGAGATCGCTGCGATCATTCGGGAAGAAGAAGAGCGTCAAAGTGGCAACATCGAGCTGATTGCCTCTGAAAACTTTGCCTCCAAAGCAGTTCAGCAAACCCAAGGTAGCTGCCTGACCAATAAGTATGCGGAGGGTTACCCCGGCAAGCGCTGGTATGGCGGCTGTGAGAATGTCGACAAGGCCGAAGATTTGGCGATTGAAAGAGCGAAGGAACTTTTCGGAGCTGGCTTCGCCAACGTGCAGCCTCACTCCGGATCGCAGGCGAATGCCGCTGTTTACTTCAGCGTGCTGGAGCCGGGTGACAAAATCCTGACCATGGACCTGAGCCATGGCGGTCACCTGACACACGGGCACTTCGCCAACTTCTCGGGCAAATTTTACGAAGTGAAACACTATGGTGTTTCAGAGGTAGAGGAAACAATCGACTACGATCAGTTGGCTGAAGTGGCAAAAGAATACCAGCCGAAGATGATCACCGCCGGTGCATCTGCCTATTCACGGACCATCGATTTCAAGCGCATGCGTGAGATTGCCGATTCGGTCGATGCTCTGCTGTTTGTCGATATGGCGCACATTGCCGGACTCGTTGCGGCTGGTGTTCACCCATCTCCAATCGAGCACGCCCACTTTGTCACCACCACGACTCATAAGAGTCTGCGTGGTCCACGTGGCGGATTGATTTTGACCAACGACGAAGACCTGGCGAAGAAGATCGACTCCACTGTTTTCCCCGGTGTTCAGGGCGGACCTCTGATGCATGTGATCGCTGCGAAGGCAGTCTGCTTTCACGAAGCGCTTCAGCCCGGTTTCAAAGAATATCAGGCTCAAATCATTAAGAATGCCCAGACTCTTGCAGCGCGTTTGGAAGGTCATGGCTACCGGATTATTTCGGGAGGAACTGACAACCACTTGTTTATGGTCGATCTGCGTCCGAAAGAGTTGAATGGAAAGATTGTTCAGGAGACTCTCGACAAAGCAGGGATCACTGTGAACAAAAACTCGATTCCTTTCGATACCGAGAGTCCATTCAAAGGCGGCGGTATCCGGATCGGTACTCCAGCTGTGACGACTCGCGGGATGAAAGAAGCCGAGATGGACCAAATCGGAGATTTGATCAACCGTGCTATCGAAGCTCGCGATGATGCAGATCAGCTCGAAGCGATTCGTCAGGAAGTGCTCGCTATCAACGAGAACTTCCCCATGCCCTGATTGACGAAAACTTAACAAATCCGAAATTGTAGTTCGGGTGAGTTTTGCTACGGTGGGGTTATGGAGACTCCGCAGCAATTGCTTTTTGTTTGCACTGGTAACATCTACCGGAGTCGGCACGCCGAGGCAGTTTTCAATCACCATGCATTGCTGGATCAGTTGCCCTGGAAGGCAATTTCCAGAGGGCTGCGTGCTAAGGACAAAGAGTGGGGGCTCTCCAATGAGTCGAGAGATCGGCTTTTGGATCAACGGATTCCGTTGGAACTTACCGCCGATTTTCCGGAGCAGTTGACTGAGCAGGAATTGGCCGAGTCCTCGTTAGTCATTGCTGTGTATGAAAAGGAGCATCGCCCGATGTTTGCCAAAGCGTTTCCCCGATGGGAAAACCGGGTGGTTTATTGGCACGTGCCGGATATCGATGAACAGCCATGGGAATCGATGCTGCCGTTTCTGGAAAAACGAGTCCGCCATCTCGCTGACATGCTAAGGCAGGGGAGTGCTCTTGGCTGTGGCAGCGCGATGGAGTTTTGACCAGGGGTGCGGGCACTCCTGCCCGCCGATGATTCCACGGGCAAGAGTGCCCGTGTCCCATTCAATTTTACTCGGACCTAACCCTGTTGAGTCAGTGAGTATACCCTGTTAAGTCAGCGCATCAGCGCTGCGGTGGCTTCACTTCTTTCACCACGGAGCCTTCTTTCTCGCTCATGATCAGGAGGCTGAGATCGGAGACGTTGTCGAGTTCATTGGTGTTGAGACTGACGTAGTCAAACTTGCCGCGCAGGTCGGTGTAGCCGTCTTTGAAGAAACGGACGCTGCCGTCTTTGTGTCTGGCATAGACTTTTACGTAGACCTTGCTCAGCGGGGAGCCGGCTTCATCATTGCGCACCTGAAGTTGGCCATAGTTCTCCACTAGCTGTAGCTTCAGGTTGTTGGCATAGACTGCAGCAGAGGAAGTCTTGCCACCGGCAACGACTTCAACCAGGACGTTCTTACTGTGAAAACGTTCCGGGATCTCAAATTCCAAAACATCTGCGTTGGCATCGAGCGCTTTCTGTTCGCTGAAGTTTGGCTTGATGAAACTGAACTGACTGCTGTCGCCGGAAACGAATGGCTGGCTGGAGAAGAGAAACTCCAAATCCATTTCGTAGTAGTTTACCGTGGCATTTGCCAGATTACGATGCTGCAGGGTCACAGTGCGGCCTTCTGTGGTGAGATCGATAAACGGTGCATTCGCCGAACGGTTCTCCTGATTCTGCTCGCGGTTTTCTTCGTCGATCACTTTCATCTCCGCGCCCTGAATCTCTTTCACCTGTTCTGCTACCTGCACGAAGCGATGGCGCCAGCGATCGACGGGGTAGTCGGCATATTTTTCGGAAAGGCGCGCTGCGATCTCGGGCTTTTCTCGATACAGGGATGCATAGGCATCGAGGTAATCGAGTTGCAGTCGGGTCTCGACGTTTTGTGGATTCTCGATGCGGGCCAGCCAGTCGAGGCCTTCTTCGACTCGATCCTGCAGAAACAGGTAATAGGCGGTGGCCAGTTGATCTTTTTCGTCCAGCTCGTTGCGATAGCTGAGCACATTCATGAGTTCCCGGTATTGTTTGTGGAAGCGGGAATTCAGGATCTTCCGGTCGCGGCCGAGTTGGTGAGCACGGGCATTCACGAGAGGGGAATACTCGAGGTGCTCATACCAGTGGCGTTCGACCGGGTCGATGGTGACCAGTTCGCAGTCGATCCATTTGCCACATCGGCGCAGGAAGTCTTCCCGGTGGGTCAGGTATTCGCGGGCGGTGTTGGTGTCGTTATGAAAAATTCCGTAGGACCACAGGGTTTCGTCATAGGTGTGGCGCTTGTCGAGTAGGTCGATGACGCTGCGGAAAAAGTCGACGTTTTCACGAGCGCGCCAGGCGACCTGACTCAGCTCCAATCGGTCGACGTTGTTTTCCTTCAAATAATCGAGCACTTCTTTCTCGGTGCCAAATTGGGACAGATACGGCCACGAGGCTTTGTCCACCTGACTGAGTTGATCGACCACTTTGAAATCGAATGGCTCGGTCCAGGCGACCAGTTCCTCATCGCGTGCGACCTGAACTGGATAACTGCCAAATGTCTCGTCACCTGAGCTTTGTGGAAAATAGAAATACGTCTCGAGTCGGTGCGTCGCATAAGCGGGTAGGGTGACAGGCTCAGTTTTGGTGTAGTCGGACGCCTGGCCCGGCACGGCTCCTTGCGGAATCTGTAACAGCAGATCGAGCTTATACGGGGTGGACGTCGGATTGGTAATTACCACTTGGGATCCGTAGAGGACACCGGTGAGGAATTCTTCGGTAACGAACTTATCGCGTCGCTCACCGCGCTCGTGGATGTAGCGATCATCGTTACGGAAGAAATTCTGCGTGACCAGGATGGGGAGCTTTTCTTCGGCCACTTTGGCTTCTTTGATTTCCTGATGAAAAATCACAGCCGGCGACTGAGCCTGCAAAGTGAGCAGGTTGTCTTCAATTTTCAGCTCGTGCTTTTCCGCTTTGAAGGGAACATCGAGCACCGCCAGAGCGAGCATAGTTTCCGCGAATGTTCCGGAAGTGGCCGGGAAGTGTTGCGAATAGAATCCGCCGTTGCCATCCCACGCCGCGTAGTCTTTCCAGAATTCATTAACCTGAACCAGGGAGGCGACCTGCTCGGAGATCCGACGATGATAGTAGTTGTTTTCGGCCCACTCTTTGGTGGACTCGAGTTTGCGAAACAGGCTTTCCTGCTTTGCCTGCTGACGAAGGTCCTGCACAGCTTTGCTGCTGAGTTTCATTCGCCCACGGGTTTGTGGCTCCATTTCGTCAGCGAAGCCAAACGAGTCGGCGCGGGCGTCTTCTTCAATCAGCGTGATTTCGGCTCCAGCGGCAAGCGCTTCTGCTGCAGGCACAGGTGCACTGGCGGGCATGGCAGGCGCGGCAAATGGGTCAGCGGGAGACTCAGCTCCGGGAGCACCAAGTTTGCTCAAAGACCTTCCAACAAAAGCAGGGGAATCAGAAGCGAAGCGGTCGACCATTTTTCCTCCTACTGCCTGATCGGCAGCACCTCCTCCTCCAAACGGATCAGCTTCGAATCCCAGACCTTTTGACGTAGTGGCCGCATTCAGATTGCCCAGGAAACCTCCTTTGGAACTGAGTCCTCGGAGGGCAGAGGTAAAGAAGCGGGTCTGAACGTGTCGATCAATGGTCGTCAGATCAAACAGATCATCAACATGGCGACGGGTGGCTGCAGGTTCGTCGCCGCCGAGTCTTCGAGCCAATAGAATGCGCTCCACGATATTGAGCCGGCCGAACCTCCAGGGTTGGGTGTATTCGGTTAAGTCTGATTCGACCAGGAAGTCATCGAAGAAGGTCTTGTCCCGTTTGTTGGCCAGGTAAGGCTGCACGGTTTCACGGAAAAAATCGGGATCACGGCGTGAAATGAAAAAGTTCAGTTCGTGGCAGGTATACTTGGAGTAGAGCTCGCGTTTCCGCTCTTCCGCGAGTTCGGGCCAATCGAGAATGAAACGGAACTCGGCCAACGTAGGATCCTGACTCATACCACTAATGGTGGCGTATACCGAGGCAAGAGTGTCATAGGTTTCCAGTTCGGAAGAGCGAAAGTCTTCGATGCGTAGGGTGTCGCCTTTTTTCAGAACGGTTGCGTTGCGCTGCTGGGTGAAATGTTTCTCCCGATCGAGGTGTTTCTGCAGACGGAGATCCCGAAACCGGGTGACCCGGTCCTTCTCGGCCAGCGAGACCTGACGATAGGCGGTGTTCTCCGCATTCACTGCCAGCACGTGAATGTGCTGGCGGTCACCGAGGTCTTTTTTGTTCAGAGACAGAACACCATTTTCATCGGGCGCCAGGTTGTAGAAAACCACGGATTGGTTGGCCAGAAAATCGAGGCTGGAGGAAAAGGTCGATTCATTCGCATTCGCGGGTTGAGAGGCTGGTTTGGGAGCGGGGGCACTGCGTTCGGATTTCTTTGCTTCCTGGCCGCGCTTGTAGTCCTCACCTACTTCGGCTTGGTCGATGCTGGTATCGGTGTCCTGAATCGACCAGGGGTTCAGAATGACCGCAGGTCGGGTGAGCATGTTGCCGGGGAATTTTTTCGCGGCGCGACGCTCGAGGATGTAACGGTATTCTTCACCGATATCCCGTGCCGACACATAGAGGGAAAGGGAATTGCCTTTGGTGATCGAAACCGGCTCGGAAGAAGCGGTATTGTTCAGTGCATGAAACAGGTCGTGGTCGGGCAGAAAGCGGGTCGCCACAACGTGGACCCGGGTTTCGGGATCGGGTTGTCCGATCTGGATAGAGACAGTGTCGCCGTCCTCTTTGATCGAGCTGATTTGCAGCGGACGGGGATTGATGATTTGTAAATGCCGGTCGCGCGACAGCGCATAGTCATCGGCAGTAGCGGTAGCGTCCGTGATGCGCAGCTCGATTTTGTCAGAGAAATTTCTCAGGTAAACTTCGTAGTCACCTGGTGTCAGTTTTTCGATCTCAATCAGGCCATCTTTGAGAGCGGCACGAGCGAAGTCGTTCTTCACAAATGTGCCGCCGCGTTTTTCCAGGATGACAAAATCAGATGGTTTCAATTGGCCCTGGCTGCGCGATGCCGGAATGCGGACAGTTTGTCCGGTGGTCGCATGAATGGAAGCGGGAAGAGAGTGGTTGTCTCCGGAAAGCGGCCAGGTCTTGTTGAACTGATTGTTGGCGCTGGCGCGAACAGAGGTGATGCCGGGCAGTGAGGTAAGCACGATCCGTCCCGATGCATCTGTTTTCACATTGGCGCGCAAAGTGTTGGTGAACTCCCGGTGCTGAAAGGAAAGCGAAACAGCAAGGTCAGGAATCGCTTCGCCTGTTTTTCCCAACACTTCGAGCACATAGTCCCCGCCAATCTGGCTCAAGTGAAAATCGCGAACCAGTGCGGTCTCATTGACTCCGTTGAGCTCAAAGCTGTCACTGTCGGTGAGGGAGACAGTTTCATTGTTTCGGCTGATTGCTTTTGTTTCAGCCTCTAACACGACCGTGATTGCTCGCAGCTGAGTGGGGACGCGAAAGGTATGCAGTGACTCGCGGTCATCGAACAGCTGGAAGCCGGGGACTTCATTGACCGACGAAATGCCCTCCATGTCGGTGGTCGAAATGCGCAGTTTCACATTCTCCAGAAGCGTCACCGAAGTGGGCTCGCCATTGACATGCAGGCTCGGACGCACCGCAATCTTGGCTTCTTTACCCGGCAACAGAGCTTCGCGATCGACATGAAAGCCGGCATCGAGTTGATAATTTTCCCCGGGGAAGTCGATGGACTCAAACGAGGCAAAATCGCCATCGGTCAGGATGACAGGCTGATTTCCCTGAGTGGAGAAAGGCAGCAGGATAAACTCCTCGTCTTCGCTTGGGACATACCGTTTGCCACCGAACCAGATGGCTGGAGACTCGGCTTTTTGGTTGTTCTCGTCCAGCACAGTGGTGAGCAATCCAGCCGGAGTGGGACGGGACAGATACTGCAGTCGACCTTTCCGAATCAGGGCCCGGCTGCTGAGGCCATTGCCAATTAATTCGATCACCCAGGTGCCGCGTTTCCCTTTCAGCGACTCAAAGGTAAAAGTCCGGTTAATGCGCCGGATCGAGGTGTCGTCGTATCGATAGGATTTTTCCTCGTTGGCAATGAGTCCGTCGAGTTTCAGGTCGGTATTCAGATCGCGCTTCTGATCGAGAAAGTAATTGAGCGCATTGATCTCGTAGACCTTCACGATCAAGTCTGGGACGTTTTTCAGCGCAACCTGCAGGGTGACCTCATCATCGGGATTCCAGCGTTCCGGATTGGCTGTCGAAAATTCGATATCCACCCGGTCTTTTAAATTCTGTAAAGCGGAGGGACTGAGCAGAGAATACCACTTTTCGGCATCGCCGACTCCATGGGTCAGCTTGGCTTCCGCGAGCAGGGGCTTCAGGTAAGTGTCGCGGATCATCGAATCGAAGGCCCCGATATTTTCCTCCTCAATGAAGAAATGCAGCAAATACTCGCGCACGAGAGGCTCATCATTCCGAATCGGCGGACAGGCAGTGACGGTTTGAAAATCGGCGTTGAGATCGACGGGGTGACGGGCGCGCAGTGTTTCCCTCAGGTATTCCGGCTCGACGTAGTTGAGGCGGCGGGGGAGGGCGATGTAGTTGAGAAACAAGTCGCGTGGGTATTCGCCCTGGCGCCGATAGTGATCGAGTAGCTGGTAAAGTGAGTGGGCTTTGAGGGAATTGAACACGGGGTCGAGATCCTTGGTGAAATTCCAGACACGTGTCAGGTAGGCCTCGCGCTCTTCGCTGTTGGTTTGCCAATTCACATCAGCGTTGGGATGCAGCTTGCGAATTTTGGTGTGAACAAAAGCGGTGTTCTTAATCAGATCCGGCTTGAGCCCGAGTAATTCATCGAGCTGCTCCGGAAGAAGGTTTCGATGGATGGCGAATTCACCGAAGCCGCGGCTTTCCTTGGTTCGTAAGTCAGCGGCGATCAGTCCAACCAATCGATCATAGTCCGGATAAACCAGTCGGTTGAGCAAGTCACGGCGTCTACGGTCATTCAGTTCAATTCCTTCCCGAATGATGTGATCCAGACCTGCGTCGCTGACCTGGCTCAGGGTATTCGAGCGACGGAATGCATCTTTGCGAAAGGCCTCTTGTGAAACCTGGTCCGGCTTCAACGCAGTCGGTAGATCGGGTTTTTCATTGAGCTTTTGCTGCCGGTGATTGAAGCGCAGATTGAGCCGGTCAGAGATATAGTCCAGAGATTGGCGGGGATTCTTGGAATAGTGCAGAAGGGCGCGACGATTGCGAATCTCCCAGACGCGATTGGTTTCGCCGTGGCGCTTGACCCAGGTTTCGAGGATTCCGTCGGCTTCGTCGATCTTGCCCTGATTCAAGGCATGGAGCGCATGATAATAGTAGTAGTCCTTGGTTCCCGGAATCAAAGACTTCAGCGCCTCCTCGCGATCTTCGGCGAGTGCAAAGGTTTCGATGAATCCGATTTCGTCGTTGGCTGAGGACATGGGAATGAGAGGTGAAAAGAGCAGCAGGAGAAAGAGGCAGCGGCAGGAGAGTTCTGTTTTCATGACACGATTCAATGAGTGGATTTCTTGGAAGTATAACGCGACGAGGCCTGATCTGTTGAGTCTTAAGTTGTAAAGAATTTGTGAGGAGACGAAAAAAACGGGACTTCCGCAGCTCATTGGAGTTTTATCTCGAATGAGGATGCGCTTTTTGATAATCGGAATTTTCGTAGTTGGAATCGGAGTTGTCTGGGCACAGGGGCCGGGAAAAGGCAAAGGTGGATCCGGTCGAAAGCATCAGGCCAATCAGGCGAAGCCATTGAATCTGCTGCCTGCCGATGAAGACCCACCAGCGAAATCGAAGGTCTCGATCTCGCGAGATGGCACCGTCATAGACGTGCAAGCGAATGGGATACCGAATCACAAGGTTGGGGCGTTTCCCAATCGAGGGAACCCTCATACTATCGAAGAACAGGATTTTGATATCGTCTTCCCCGAACCGAAGCAGGCTAAACAGATCACCTGGACGATGCCGGTTCAGGGACAACCGCCGGGCGGTCCGCCGATGGCCTTTGGCATGACTCTGGATGGCGTGCTGATGGAAGCCGGTTCCGGTGAGTTCTGGAATGGCGACCGACGTCTTGGTTGGAATTACGATGCCATCGGCGGAGCAGTGAGTCTCGGTCTTGATGAAAACTATGCCCATGTTCAGCCTGGCGGATTGTATCACTACCACGGCCTGCCGATAGCTTTGATGAAGCGACGCGGGTTCGAAGAAGGCAAACACTCGCCGATGATTGGTCTGGCGGCGGATGGGTTCCCCATCTATGTGAGATTTGGCTACGCTGACCCGAAAGATTCCGACAGCAAAATCATCGAGCTGACTCCAAGCTTCCAGTTGAAAAAAGGCGAGCGCCCAGCTCCGCCCAACGGGCCCGGCGGAAACTATGATGGAGCCTTTGTGGCTGATTACGAATTTGTCGAGGGTTCAGGAACGCTGGATGAATGCAATGGCAGATTTTGTGTGACTCCCGAATATCCCGAAGGAACCTACGCCTATTTCATGACCGAAGAATGGCCGGTGATTCCCCGTGCTTTCCGCGGGACTCCGATCCGCTTGAAAAACGAAGGCTTTGGCCCAACCGGTGGTCA
>JAHDCN010000577.1 GCA_020629815.1 Verrucomicrobiota bacterium | reverse complement strand
ATCGTCCCGATCGGGGTAATGATGTCGGCCTGCGGTTGATTCAGGTCGCCGCTGGAGACTACATCGAGGCTGACCCGTCCATCGCGCAGTAGCGGCTGGAAAAAGGCCTGCACCAAGTTGCCCTGGATTAGGCCGCCAGTTTTCTCCGAAACAAAATCAGAGGCTTGTTTCTGCAGCTGCTGGGAAAATTCTGCGGAGGCAAGAATGGTGCCTTTCACTTCGTGACGATTGCCTGCGGCGTCGATCCAGCTCTGCGGCATCAGACCAATCGAGGCATCGCCAAAGTCGAGCAGGAAATCCTTTTCAAACTCGTAGCGACCGCGCTTGTAGGACAAAGTGGTCGTGGCATCTTGCATCAGTTCCCCTTTCACCAAGAGCTTGCTCAGATCGATTCCGGGGCGGTTGATCGCAGCCACGGCTTCGCGGATTTTTTCTACCAGCGGAACTGTGTCCATGCGCGAGCCTTTGGCTAAAGTAATCTCGCTGGTCCAGTTGGGCTCCCAGGCTGCGCGAGCCGGATCGAAGGGGCGCGTCTCTCCGTTGCCGCTAATGGCTGCTTCGAAAACTTTCTGCTCCGCACTGTCCTGCTCGACTGCGATGTTGCCGGAAAACTGAAAGTTCGCTCGATTGTGACCAGCCAAGTCATTTGGATCGATGTCGATCCCGGTCAGAGTGAAATCGGCATCCTTCAGATGAAACCGGGAACCGGAAGACGCAGCATGCACCAGAACCTCGCTGTTGATCGCCTCGGCCCGTCCTGCTTTCAGCGCAAACGGAAGAGCCGGGCCAGGTTTTGCCGAGGATGAAGGTTTCGGTTTCGCCTCAGTCGCTGCAGGTTCCTGAGTTCCTGTTTCCTCAATCTGCCCTGCCTGATTGAGCATTTCATCGAGACTGGTCGAGCCATCGGCGTTCATGGTCAGCTCCACCCGCGTGCCGTCGAAAGTGAGATGATCGACATGCAAACGACGCATAATCAGATCGAGCGGTTTGATCTTTAGAGATGCTTCGCCAATCACAATATCCGCTTTTGCCATCGGCATACGATCCGCAATCGGAGTGCCGCTATCAGCGAAATTGTCCCTTTTTCCAAGCTGGACGTTTTTTATCTTCACATTCGATGCGCCAAACAGGCTCACATCGACCGACTCGATATCGGCCCGGCAGTTCATCCGAGCTTCGATCTCCTTTGCCAACAGATCAGGTGTCAGATAACCGACCACTGACTTCATCACGAAGAATCCAATGATCGCACCAATGACGATGATTCCGAGAGCAATAAGGAGAAAGGTTTTCATGTCTGCAATCTACAACGCCAAGGTAGCGGATGTCGTTAGATGCTCCAGAAAGAAAATAATGATTCAAACCAACATAGATTGTCATTTCGAGCGAGCTTGCGAGTCGAGAAATCTCTCGACTACCAATACGGATTCGAGCGTGATTAGAAGCTCCAACCCCGCTGGGTTTCATCAAGGCTGCTCGCCACCTATTGAGTATCGAGAGATTCTTCGACTCGTTCCTCGCTCAGAATGACATTGCAGTGAGAAATTTCCATCAAACCGGAAACCTGCTTTTTTCTGAGCCAACCGATTTGCGCTCTTT
>JAHDCN010000576.1 GCA_020629815.1 Verrucomicrobiota bacterium | reverse complement strand
CTCTTCTCGAACTGCCCGGAATTTGTCGGCAACCCGGTGGGACAGAACCGCTGGCGGCACCGCGACTGATTCCCAGTGCGACCGAAATCATCAGTGATCCCACCTGGATTGCCCGCCTGAGTCAGCGTCCCTTTTTTGCCAAACGCCTACTGGCCGGCAAGCTGGCTACCATTGGTCGTCCGGCGCTGGAACAGAATGCGGACTCGGTGCGCCCCGGATTCGCGCCGGCTTTCAAACCTTACCTCGGACGCGAATCCACGCGGACCCTCACCCGCATCGACAAGCGCTCTTATTCAGCTCGTGATGTAGCCCGAATTTTCGTTCGAGAACTACTGGGTGAAATCAAGAACACCACCGGAGTGCGCATCCGCGATTTGGTTTTGACCACCCCGGTAGAATCTTTTGAAACCTACCGGGCTGAACTTTCCAGTATCGCGCGCAGCCTCGGAGTGAAGAAACTTCGATTTATTGATGAGCCAGTCGCTGCTGCTCTCGGTTACGGGCTCAGCCTGGGGCGGGAACGCCTGGTATTGGTGGTCGATTTCGGAGCGGGCACACTCGATCTGGCGCTGGTTTCTCTTTCCGCCCGGGAAGCGGAGGGGGGAACGGCTCGGGTTGTTGCCAAGCGGGGCGACGAGCTCGGCGGCAAACATGTCGATCAGTGGCTGCTGGCTGATTTTTCCAAAACGATGGGCTACGATCTTAGAGGGAGTCAGCATGGTGATGAAGGACAACTGTGGCGTCAGTTCATGTTGTCGGAAGCGCGTCGGGTGAAGGAGACTCTCTTTTTCCAGCCCACGAGTATCTTTCAACTTACCCCGCCGGATCACCTGAGAACCCTGTGTCAGGAGGGCCTGCGATCAAACGACCCGTGGATGGAAGTGAATCGCGAACATCTGGTTACCATCCTCGAGGAAAACCGTGTCTACGACCGGTTGGAGCGTTGCCTCGAAGAGACGCTTGCGGACGCGGAGCGAGCATCGGTAAGCATCGATGATATCGAAGAAGTCCTCATGGTCGGAGGCTCCTCCCTGCTCCCGGGCGTCTATCCCTTCTTTGAGAAACGCTTCGGACGGGATCGGGTGCGCGCCTGGCAACCATTTCAGGCGGTTGCCTATGGGGCCTGTGCATTTGCTTCGCGAAGCTATACCCAATCTGACTTCATCGTGCACGACTATGCCATCGTGACTTTCAATCCGGAAACCCACGAAAAGGAATACACCGTGATCGTTCCAAGAGGAACGCGCTTTCCTTCAGCAAAAGACCTGTGGCGGCGGCAAATGATCCCGACCTGCGCGCTTGGCGAGCCCGAGTCGATCTTTAAGCTGGTCATTTGCGAAATCGGACGCGACGGCGATGCGGAGCGAAAATTCATGTGGGACGAGAACGGCAACCTGCACCGGATCGACGAGCAAACAGCAGATGGGCAACCCATCGTCGTTCCGCTGAACGAATCCAACCCGACTCTGGGCAACCTCGATCCCCCTCACAAGCCCAGTGAAAAACGCCCGCGCATCGAAGTTTCTTTTTATGTGAACTCCGAGCGCTGGCTGTGTTCTACTGTAGTTGATTTGAAGACACAAAAAACAATTCTCAATGATGC